>NZ_JBHLZP010000159.1:0-203 GCF_042429965.1 Actinoallomurus acaciae | reverse complement strand
CGGTGAAGCCGACATGACGGGTGTGTGCGTGGACTCCACCATCGTGCGTGCTCATCAGCACTCCGCCGGTGCCCGTAAAAAAAGGGGGCACGGCCGGGACGAACGGGCAGCAAGATCACCAAACGGACCGGGCGCTCGGACGATCCCGCGGCGGGCCGACCACCAAGATCCACCTGGCCTGCGACGGGCGCGGTCTGCCGCTG
>NZ_JBHLZP010000158.1:0-16258 GCF_042429965.1 Actinoallomurus acaciae | reverse complement strand
CGGCCGAGCGGCGCGCTCACCTTGCCGGGCGGGTACGCCGCAGCGATCATCTGTGCCGTCCGCACACCGCCGCGCTCGAGGATGATGCCGTCGCGGGCGATCGCCGCGACGTGCGCGGAGTCGGCGTCCACGACGGTCACCGGGTGCCCCGCGCGGGCGAGATGCCAGGCGAGGGTGCCGCCGATCGCACCCGCGCCGACGACGGTGTACTCACGAGAGCTCACAGGTGTGCTCCTTCATGGTCGAGACCGGGGGTCTGTACGTCGGTGAGCCCGGGCCAGTGGGCGGGAAGGGCGGTCGTCCCGGCGGAGGCACCGCCGTCGACCCGCAGGATCGTGCCGGTCACCCATTCGGCGGCCGGGGAGACGAGCCAGCGGACCGCCGCGGCGATGTCTTCCGGCCGCCCGCGCCGGCCCAGCGGGTTGACCGAGACCGCGGCGGCGTACTCCTCGGTCACCGGGTTCGCCGTGCTGTCGACCGTGACGAAGCCGGGGCTGACCGCGTTGACGCGGATGCCGGCTCCGCCGAGCTCCACGGCCGCGGCCCTGGTGAGCATCTCCAGCGCCGCCTTCGACGTGCTGTAGTGCGCCGCGCCGGGGCGGGCGCGCAGTGCGGCCCCGGAGCTGATGTTGACGACGCTGCCGGGCCGGCCCGCCGCGACGGCCAGCGCGGCGTACGCCCGGACGGCCAGCATCGGCGCCCGTACGTTGACCGCCTGGACGCGGTCCCACAGGGCCGCGTCGAGGTCGAGGAAGGGGCGGGCGGGGTAGATGCCGGCGGCGTTGACGAGCGCGTCGAGGGGACCGCCGGACTCCCACGCCCGGCGTACGACGCGCTCGGGCGCGTCGGGCTCGGCCAGGTCGGCGACGATCGGCGTGGCCGCGAGACCCTCCAGGGACGCGCGGAGCGGAGCCTCCCGCAGGTCCACCCCGGTCACCGTCCAGCCGTCCGCGGCGAACGACGCGACGACGGCGGCGCCGATGCCGCTCGCCGCCCCCGTCACCAGAACATGACGGCCCTCACTCATGAGCCCTCCTTCGTCGGGGAAGTGACCGGGCACGCGTGTTCTCTGGTCCGCTCGCTCACTGGATCTCCTTCGCCTTGGTCTCGGGCATCGTCAGGTAGACGACGACGCCGATGGCGGCCGCGATCGCCGGGTAGACCCAGACCTTCTCGCGGTGCCCGTGGGTGGCCATCCAGGTCGTGACGTACGGCGCCGTGCCGCCGAACACCGCGACGGCGAGGGCGTACGGCAGGCCGATGCCCGTCGTCCGCACCTCGGCGGGGAACTGCTCGGCCATCACGACCGCGCAGTTGGCGGAGTATCCGACCAGGAAGAACATCCCGACCAGCTCGACCAGCAGCAGCGACCAGAAGCCGTTCCCGACGAGCTGGAACAGCGGCCACGACAGCACGAGGAAGCCCCCGGCGAACGCGGTCATCGTCGGCTTGCGGCCGAACCGGTCCGACAGCATCCCGCCGAACGGCAGCATCACCAGGAAGACGATGATCGCGAGGGTGTTGGCGAGGAAGGCGCGGCTGAGCGGCACGCCCTCGGCGGCGTGCGCGTACCCGGGCATGTAGCTGACCCAGATGTAGTAGAGCAGCGTCCCGGCGATCGTGATCCCGATGACGCGCAGCGCGGCGCGCGGGTGGCGCGTCACCATGTCCCGTAGCGGCGTCGGCCGTGCGTCGTCGGCGCGGCCGTCGGCCAGTTCGGTGAAGGCGTCGGTCTCCTCGACGGCGGTCCGCAGCCACAGGCCGACGAGGCCGAGCAGCCCGCCGACGGCGAACGCCGCGCGCCAGCCCCACGCCGACAGCGCCCCGTCGCTCAGCGTGCTCGTGAGCAGGGTGCCCATCAGGGAGGCGATGAGCGTGCCGGCGCCGACCGAGACCTGCTGCCACGACCCGATGAACGCCCGGCGGCCCGGTGACGCCGACTCGATGAGGAACGCCGAGGAGGTGCCGAACTCCCCTCCGGCGGAGAAGCCCTGCACCAGCCGGGCGACGAGGAGCACCGCCGGGGCGACGACGCCGACCGCGCTGTACGGCGGGCACACCGCGACCACCAGCGCCGCGGCCGCCATCATCGAGATGGTCAGGGTCATGCCCGCCTTGCGGCCCCGCCGGTCGGCGAAGGCGCCCAGCACCGCCGCGCCGACCGGCCGCATCACGAACCCGACCGCGAACACCGCGAGGGTCGCCAGGAGGTCCGCGGTCTTGTCGCCCTTGGGGAAGAACTGGGTGGAGAAGATCGGCGCGAACGCCGAGTAGACCGCCCAGTCGACCCACTCGACGGTGTTGCCGACCGCCCCGGCGACGACCGCACGGCGCTGCTTGTCGGTCATCCGGGCGGCCCGCACGCCCGAACGGGCGTGCGTGACGCTCATGAACCCTCCTTCGCCGGAGGAGTGGCCGGGCGCGTGTTCGTCGATTCGCTCGCTCATGGGCGCTCCCCGGGCGGTGCGGTCTGCCGCGGAAGCGCCGTGCGGACATGCTCGGCGACCTGGGCGTGCGTGGCGAACCAGACGCCGTCGGCGGCGGCGATGTGCTCCAGCAGCCCGGTCAGCACGACCATGCGCGAGCGGTGCCCGATGATGTGCGGATGCATGGTGAGCTGGAACAGCCCGCCCTCCGCGCGCGCGGCGTCGAACTCGTCGCACCACAGCCGGAGCACCTCGCGCGGCGGCGTGTAGGGGCGCAGTGAACCGTAGCGCTCCATCATGAAGTACGGCGCGTCGTCGCGGATCCACTCGACGGGGAGCTCGATGATCCCGGTGGGTTCGCCGTCGGCGAGGATCTCGTAGCACTCGTCGTCGGCCATCAGGGACGAGTCGTAGCCGAGCCCCAGCTCACCGATGATGTCCAGGGTGGCGTCGGAGAAGTCCCACGAGGGGGTGCGCACGCCGACCGGGCGTACGCCGGTGATCTCCTCCAGGGTGTCCAGGGCGCGGGCCGCGAGCATCCGTTCGTCGGCCGGGGCGAGCAGCATGTTGCGCTCGTGGATCCAGCCGTGCGCGGCGATCTCGTGGCCGGCCGTGACGTAGCCGCGTGCCTCCTCCGGATGCAGCAGCGCCGACACGGCCGGCATGAAGAACGTCGCGGGCACGCCGTGCCTCTCCAGCGCGGCGAGGATGCGCGGCGCGGCGACCCGTGAGCCGTACTCGCCCTGCGCGAGTCTTCCGGGCCGGGTCTCGCCCTCGCGCAGGGGGATGGTCTCGTGGTCGGAGTCGAACGACAGCGCCACGGCGACCTTCGCCCCGCCGGGCCACGGCGGCGTCAGCCGGCGGCCGGCCCGGACACGCTCCACGTGCCTTCGCCAGGTCGTCTCATCCCACTGCCAGGGTTCGCTCGTCGCGTTCAACGGCCACTCCTTTCCTTACGGGGCTCGGGCGCGATGGGGACCCAGGCGCGCTTGAGCGTGTCGAGCTGCAGAGTCGTGTCGGCGCGGCGTACGCCCGGCAGCGCGCCGACCACGTCGGTCGTGAAGCGGTACAGGTCGGCGAAGTGCCGCAGGGACACCTGCCCGCACAGGTTGAACCGGCCGGCGGTGGCCGACAGGTACTTGACGCCGGGCCGGGAGGCGAGCCGGCGCCCGGCGGAGTCCAGCTGCGCCGGCTCGACGTCGAGCCACAGCATGAACTCGACCGCGAAGCCGAGGAGCGCCGGCTCGACCAGCGTGCGGAAGCGCAGGCATCCGCGTTCGACCATCGAGTCGATGCGGCGCGCCACCGTCGACTCGCTGACGCCCACGCGCCCGGCCAGCTCCTTCACCGGCATCCGGCCGTCCTCGCCGAGCTCGGCGGCGATGGCCAGCTCCAGATCGTCGAGCCGGTCCGGGGGACGCTCCCACACCTGGTCCTCGAACGGGCGCACCGGCTCGGGACGCAGCAGCGCGGCGGCGTCGGGTTTCAGCAGCCCGGGATCCCAGTCGTGCGCGGAGGTGAAGGTCCGCATCACGGTGAACGTCTCGACCTCGGTGAGCCGGTCCTGCGCCGGCATGTCCCGGGCGAGCAGCTGCGGCAGGTGACGGTGGGTGGGCACGACGAACTCGGCGACGGCGTCGGCGGCGCCGGTGACGACCGCCACGAAGCGCGCCTCCGGCCGCGTCGCCAGGGAGGCGGCGATGTCCTCGGCGGTCCCCGGACGGCCGGAGATTCGCGTCAGGACGGGCACACCGAGCCCGCAGCGCAGCACGTCGACGACGCCGATCACGCGAGCCGCACCGCGCTCGCGCAGCGCGGCGAAACGCCGCTGAACCGTGGACTCACTGACACCGACGGCGCGCGCGACGAGATGCCACGGGGCGCGGCCGTCGAGCTGAAGTGCCGCCGTCAACTGGCGATCGACCTCGCCGAGCTGCATGTCATCGACCATTGGGCCATAGTGGACGACCGAAACCAGCGATTCAACCCCTGTCGTGACGGAATCTCGCATCTTGATCTGGATTCTGCGGTTTTCCCGCAGTGCCCGCGAGCTCGAACCGTACGACGAGGGGATGCCTTGGCGGCCCGGGGGGCAACGATGCGGTTCCGCGGCCCGACCGCGGTCCGGAACGTCGAGGCCTCCCCGGGTGAGGGACGGCGGGGGTGCGCTAGAAGGGCATGCCGAAATGGCCGCCGGGGCTCCAGTAGTTGCTGGACGGGCCGTAGTGGCGAGGGCTCTTCGGCCTGCTGCCGGGCGGCTGCGGGAACAGTTCGACCGGCTCGCCGATGACCTCCCGCCAGGCGGTCTCGGCCTTGCCGCTGTCGTGCCATTCCTCCAGCGCGAGTCTGGTCCGGTACGACCAGGTGAGGCCGGTGTACGGGTGGTGCGCGCGCTCGCCGGTGAGCGCGGAATGGACCTGCTGCGGGGTGAGGCCGGTCCGTGCGTAGGTGTCGGCGCGGCGGTACGGCTCGGCGGCCGGCAGGTAGATCTCGAGGACGCGCAAAGAGCGGTGATCCCGGACGCCGTAGGCCCAGATCGGCCGGTGCGGGCCGCCCGCCATCACCTCCGCCCGCTGGTCGCGCTCGCGCTGGTCGCGTTCGCGTTGCTCTCGCTCGCGGCGCGCGAGGTGCTCGGCGATGTACTCGGTCAGGTCACCGGCCTGCTCGCGGTAGGCGCGGTAGGCGGCGAGCACGTCGCCGCGCAGGCGTTCGACGGTGGCCTCGTAGTCGGCGCGCAACCGCCGCTTCGACGTGAGGTGACGGAGCTGCCAGAGGATCCGGTGGCGGCGGCGCATGACGAACGGACGGTGGGCCCGACGTTCCTGTTCCCGGGCGGACCCCATGGCCTGGACGATCGTTCTCGTGGCCGCGAGCCAACGCCGTACGTCCGCCGCGGGCGCGGGTATCCGGTCGGGGGTGTGGTGGCCCAGGTCCTCGTCGATGACGCAGTACAGGTCGCGGATCGCCCTGACCTCGGCGCCGTCGACGTTCAACTCATAGACGCGGATCACCTCGTAGAGGTGTCTGTACGCGGCATGGACGGGCAACTCGCCGGTCATGGCCCCACGACCCTCCCTGGAACAGGGAAGCTCGATTTTACCCTCGCCGAGGCCTCGGCCGGCTGGACGGGCCCGCCGCGAACAGGGTCATCCGCGGCCCTCCTCCACCTTCTCGGCCAGGCGGTCCAGGCTGCGGTGCAGTGCGGCCTCCACGTCCGGGCCGGGCGGCGCGTGATCGGGGTCGAAGAAGGACAGGTGCACGATGACCTCGCTGGGGCCCGTGCCGATGCCGGTGACCTGGAGCCATCCGGCGTACTCATCGGTGTCGCGGGTGCCCCACTCGACCCGGAGCCGGTCCGGGTCGGCGCGCAGCAGGGCACGCTCCCGGTCGGTGTCCGCGCCGCGGGTCACGGTGACCTCCGGCGGGGCCGCCGACTCCACGTGGACGTCGCGGGGCAGCCAGTCGTCCATCGCCCCCACGTCGGACGCCACCGCGAAGACCGACTCCGGAGCTGCGGCGATCGTCCGGGACGCCTCGTATTCGGTCACGGTCTCCCCCTCCTGCCGGGGCGGCGCCACGCCACGCCGCACTGATCGCTCGGCTACCCGGCTCGCCCGCCCCCGACACCTCCGCGCACCCGGAGCCCGCGTTCGGCGGCGGCACGGTATTGACAACATTCTTAACAGAGGACGACCATGCGATGGAGCGCTCTCACAGCCCCGCCCGCCGCCCCTGTCACGTATCGGTGTCGCGGACTCCTCCGTCCACGGCCGGCACCGTCACGTCCGGCAGCGGCCCGCTGAGAAGAGGTACGTCGTGATCGCGGATTCCCCTGCCGCATCCGCGCGGAGCCCCCGGCCATCGCGCCTTCGCCGACTCGTCCTGGCCGCCGTCACGGCGGCGGCCACCGCGACCGCAACGGTCGCCGTCGCGCCGGACTCCGGCGCGTCGATCCCCCCGCCACCCTCCGGCTGGAGCACCGTCTTCAGCGACGACTTCACCGGTGCCGCCGGTACCGGGCTGAGCACCGCCAACTGGCTCTACGACACCGGCACCGGATATCCGGGCGGTGCCGGGAACTGGGGCACCGGTGAGGTCGAGACCATGACCAACAGCACGCAGAACGTCTACCAGGACGGCAACGGCGACCTGGTGATCAAGCCGCTCCGCGACGGCAGCGGCCACTGGACCTCCGGCCGGGTGGAGACCCAGCGCACCGACTTCGCCGCTCCCTCCGGCGGGAAGCTGCGCATGGAGGCCTCGATCCAGCAGCCGAACGTCTCCGGCGCGGCGGCGGCCGGCTACTGGCCGGCGTTCTGGGCGCTCGGCGCCGCCGCGCGGCCGGTCGGCGCGACGAACTGGCCGGGCATCGGCGAGATCGACGTGATGGAGGACATCAACGGGCGCAGCTCGGAGTTCGCCACCCTGCACTGCGGGACGAGCCCGGGCGGCCCGTGCAACGAGACCACCGGCATCGGCAGCGGCGAACGCGCCTGCGGCGGATGCCAGACGGGCTTCCACCAATACGCGGTGGAGTACGACCGCAGCGTCTCCCCCGAGCAGCTGCGCTACTACCTGGACGGCAACAACTTCTTCACGATCAACTCGAACCAGGTCGACGCGACGACCTGGAACAACGCCCTCCACCACGGCTTCTTCATGATCCTCAACGTGGCGATGGGCGGCGGCTTCCCGGCGGCGTTCGGCGGCGGCCCCACCGGCTCGACGCAGTCGGGCGTGCCGATGCTGGTCGACTACGTACGGGTGCTGACGAGCGGCGGAGGCGGCACGACGCCGCCGCCGGCGGGCGGCAAGGCCATCACCGGCTACGGCGGCCTGTGCCTGGACGACCGCTCCTCCAGTACGGCGAACTTCAACCCGATACAGATCTACACGTGCAACGGCACGGCCGCTCAGCAGTGGACCGTCGTCGAGGCCGGCAGCACGCTGCACGTCCTGGGCAAGTGCCTGGACGTCAACGGCGGCGGCACCGCGAACGGCACGAAGGTCGACCTGTACGACTGCAACAACACCGCGGCACAGGTCTTCATCCCCCAGTCCAACGGCTCGCTGTACAACCCGCAGTCGAACAAGTGTCTCGACGACACCGGCTGGTCCACGACGCCGGGGACCCAGGTGGAGATCTGGGACTGCACCGGCGGCGCCAACCAGGTGTGGCACCTGCCGTCCTGACCCTTCGTTCCGGGTCGTCCGTGTCTTCACGGTGTCGGGGCCGCTCACTCACGCGACGTGGGCGGCCTCCGGCCCGGCTCACCGTGGACCGGTCCGTCACTCCTCGGGAGCCAGGATCTTCCCGGTCTCCTTGTCGCGGATGGTGATGGCCTCGACCGGGCACGACTCGGCGGCGTCGATGGCCGCGTCGGCCGGATCGACCTCCGGGCGTACGGGGTGAGAGACACCGTCGACGACCGCGAAGTGGTCCGGGGCGGTGCCCGCGCAGATCCCCGAGCCGATACAGGTCGGCGCGTCCACCTCGATCTGCCAGGTCATGTCACCCTCCTTTCCCTTCCGTGTACGGGGCCGGTGCTCACGGCCGGTCCCAGGTGATCGGCAGGCGTGCCGGTCCCCGGGTGGCCGTGCCGGTCTTCCAGACGATGTCCTGTTCGGTGCCGGCGAACCGCAAACCCGGAAGCCGCTGTAGCAGCGCGCCGAGGGCGACCTGAAGCTCCATCCGGGCCAGCTGGGCGCCGAGGCAGTGGTGCGGGCCGTGCCCGAACCCGACGTGGGACGCCTCCTGCCGGTGCACGTCGAGGGTGTCGGGGTCGGCGTAGATCGACTCGTCGCGGTTCGCCGACTGCAGGGCGACCACGACGGGCTCTCCGGCCCGTACCGTCACGCCGCCCAGTTCGACGTCTTCGAGCGCGTAGCGCGCGCTTCCCGCGCCGCCGCCCAGCGGGACGTAGCGCATGAGCTCCTCCACCGCCTGCGGTAGCAGGCCGGGATCCGCGCGTACGGCCGCGAGCTGTTCGGGGTGGGTCAGCAGGGTGTAGACGAAGTTGGGGATCTGGGCGGCCGTCGTCTCGTGCCCGGCGACCAGGATGCCCTCGGCCATCGCCAGGAGCTCCTCCTCCGACAGCCGGTCCTGTTCGTCGCGGGCCGTGACGAGCGCGCCGATCAGGTCATCTCGTGGCGTCTCCCGGTGTTCGGCGATCAGACTCGCCATGTACGCGCGCATCCGGCCCACGTACTCGCTCACCTGCTCCGGCGTGAACCTGGTGGTGGACAGGAAAGCGTCGGACCACAGACGGAAGTCGACCCGGTCCTCGACCGGGACCCCGAGCAGCTCGCAGATGACGGTGATCGGCAGTGGCAGCGCGAAGTCCTCGACCAGCTCGGCGGGCGGGCCCTGCGCCATCATGCGGTCGATGAGCTGGTCGGCGATCTGCTGGGCGCGGGGCCGCAGCCCCTCGACGCGCCGGGCGGTGAACGCCTTGGCCACCAGCCTGCGCAACCGGCTGTGCTCGGGCGGGTCATGGCGCAGCAGGCTGCCCGGCGACCCCACGTGGAACCGCGTCCGGGGTTCGTCACGGCCGCTCGCGGCGGCCCGGCTGAACCTCGGGTCACCGAGGACGACCTTGGCGTCCTCGTAGCGGGTGACCAGCCAGGCGGGCTCGCCGTACGGCATGCGCACGCGGCAGAGCGGCTGGTTCATGCGCAGTTCGGCGAACGCCGGATCCATGCTGAGGCGGTCGGACGCGCCGAACATCTCCGACCAGGACCTTGCCGTCGTCGTCATCACCGACTCCTCCGTGTCGTCTTCACCTTCGGCGGGCGGGCTCCTCGCGGGACCGTCACCCCGGTCGTTCGCGCAGCGCGGGTGCGAGCAGGTGGCAGATGGCGTCGGTGAGCAGGTCGAACGGGTCGTCGGTCGCCAGCGACCAGCCGCCGGCGATCCAGATCGACAGGAACGACTCCATCTGAAGCACGGCCATCAGGGCCCGCTGCCGGGCCTCCGCGGGCGGCGTGCCCGGCCAACGACGCGGGTCGGCCAGCAACGTCACATAGCGCTCGTGCGCGGCGAGGGAACGATCGCGGGCGCCGCCGGGGTCGCCGACGGCCGTGGACCCGGCCGCCGCCAGCACCCTGATCACCGGCGCCATCTCGCGCCAGGCCGCCGCGGCGTCGTGCAGCCAGGCGCGGACTCCCTCGCCGGTCCACTCCTCGCGGGCGGCCAGCGCGGCACAGACGCCATCGGCGACCTCGTACACACGCGCGACGAGTGCCCGGAGGATCTCCACCTTTCCCGGGAAATAGGCGTACACCGTCGCCCGGGTGATCTTTGCCGCCCTGGCGATGTCCTCCATCGTCGCCTCGACGAAGGACTTCTCGGTGAGCACCGCCACCGCCCCGTCGAGGATCCGGTCCCGAGTCGTCCTCTTGCGCGCCTCCCGCGAGCCCGGCCGCGCACCGGACTGGGCCGGTGAACCGCTGTAAGACACGGTGTCATGCCTCATGGGATGACCATACAAGGCGGGTGACCGCTATACAAGATGTATAAACCCCGAGGTCAAGGGGTAGTGCGCTGCGACGGACGCCTCACCGGGCCGTGACGGTGAAGGAGTCGTGCAGGCCGCCGGTCGAACTGTCGCCCACGTACACGTCGATGCTTCCCGGCTCGACGACGAACCGGCCGCCGTTGTCGTAGAAGCCGACGTCGGCCCGGCCGAGCGTGAACGTCAGCGTCTTCGTCTGGCCGGGTGCCAGCGTCACGCGCTGGAAGCCCCGGAGCCGGCGGACCGGCTGCTCGATGCTCGCCACCGGGTCGTGGAGGTAGAGCTGCACGACCTCGTCGCCGGCACGGCCGCCGGTGTTCTTCACGTCGACCTTGGCGGTGATAGTGCCGTTCGGTGACATCGTCTTCGAGCCGAGCCGCAGGTGGGAGACGTCGAACGTCGTGTAGCTGAGGCCGTAGCCGAACGCGTAGAGCGGATCGCAGCTCGGCAGGTCGCGGTAGCGCGAGTCGTACTTGGCGCCCGGGTCGCAGGGGCGGCCGGTCGGGTCGTGGTCGTAGTAGATCGGGACCTGCCCGATCGTCCGGGGGAAGGACACCGGGAGCTTGCCACCCGGGTTCACCTTGCCGAACAGGACGTCGGCGACGGCGTTGCCGGCCTGCACGCCCGGGAACCACGCCTCGAGGATCGACGGCGCGCTCGCCGCGACCTTCGACAACGTCAGCGGCCGGCCGTTGAACAGCACGACGGCGAACGGCTTGCCCGTCGCCTTGATCGCCTCGATCAGCTCCTGCTGCCTGCCGGGCAGGTCGATGTCGCTGCGCGAGGCGGCCTCGCCGCTCTGGCCGCGCGTCTCTCCCAGGGCGAGCACGACCTGGTCGGCGGCCTTGGCCGCGGCGACCGCCTGGGGGAAGCCGGCGTCGGATCCGCACTCGTCCGCGGGCGTGTTGTCCGGCGGGTCCTTGTCGATCATCTGGCAGGCCTGGGTGAAGGTCGTATGCGGGTTCTGCGCCTTGATGCCCTGGTAGACCGAGACGGCGTCCTGGTCCCGGCCCTGGCCCCACCACGGACCGAGCATGTCGTGCTGGTCGTCGCCGAGCGGGCCGATCACCGCGGTCGACTTCGAGGGGTCGAGCGGCAGCGTGCTCCTGTCGTTCTTCAGCAGCACCATCGACCGGCCCGCCGCCTTGCGCGCGGCCGCCACGGCGTCGGGCCGGAGCTGCGCGGCGTCGGCCTTGGACGGGTCGACGTACGGGTGGTCGAACAGCCCGGCGCGGAACTTCACCCGCAGGATCCGCCGTACGGCGTCGTCCACGCGCTGCGTCGAGATCCGGTGCTCGGCGAGCAACCGCCTGCCGTAGTCGCGGAGGTTGGTGCTGACCATCTCCGAGTCGGTGCCGGAGTTCAGCGCGAGCGCGGCGGCGCCGGGGCCGTCGGCCGCGACGCCGTGTCCGCACGGGCCGGTGTCGGGCGTCCTGGGCGGGCAGGTGCGCATCTCCGAGACGGCGGTGTAGTCGCTCTCGACGAAGCCGTCGAAGCCCCATTCCTTCTTGAGGATGTCGGTCTCGGTGTGGCTGTCGCCGCATCCGGGCGAGCCGTTGATGGCGTTGAACGAGCACATCACCGTGTCGGCGCCGGCGTCGACCGCCGCCTTGAAGGGCGGCAGGTAGAGATTGCGCAACCGCTGCTCGGACAGGTCGGTCGTGTTGTAGTCGCGGCCGCCCTCCGGCTGCCCGTACGCGGCGAAGTGCTTGGGGCTGGTGATGACCTTGTCCGGCGCGCCGTAGTCATCGCCCTGCGCGGCCTTGACGCGGGCGGCGGCGAACACCGAGCCGAGGTAGGGGTCCTCGCCGCTGCCCTCGGCGATGCGCCCCCAGCGCGGCTCGTGCGACACGTCGACCATGGGGCTGTAGATCTGCTTGATGCCGACCGCCGCCGTCTCCCGCGCGGCGTAGGTGTCGTCATCGGCGGCCACGCTCGGGTCGAAACTGCTCGCCGCGCCGAGCGGCACCGGGAAGACCGTGCGGTACCCGTGGATCGTGTCGTAGGCGAACAGGATCGGGATGTGCAGCCGCGACTGCTCCATCGCGACGTGCTGCAGATGGTTGATCTGCTGCGGGTCGGTCAGGCTGAACACCCCGCCGACGCCCTTCTTCGCGTCGGCGTCCGTCACCTGGCCGTCGGAGAGCAGCTGGAGCTGCTGCAGCTTCTCGTCGAGCGTCATCTTGGCCAGCAGGGCGCTGACGCGCGCCTCGACGCCCTGGTCCGGGGCCGTACGCGTCGGTCGCATCGCCGCCTCGTCCCGGGACTGCGTCGACGCCGACACTCCGCCTCCGGCGAGAGCGGCCAGTGTGGCGAGCGCCGCTCCGAACGCCGCCGTCCTTCGTCTCATTCGTCTCTCCCGGCTGTCGGCCTCGGACGCACCTCGTTCCGCCGACCCGGGCCCGACGACCGGCGATACGCGCCTGGACCGTGCGAAATTGCCGAAATCAAACCCCTGGTCAAAGACCTTCGTCAAGGACCGATTCCGGCCATCCGTAACCCGGACCGTGCGGACGCACCCCGCCGTGGAGGCCGCGGGCGACCGGCACGTGGGTACGTCGGCGGCGCGTCAAGGACCGGCCGGGGATCGCCGTTCGCGAGGCGCCGCCGATGAGGCCCGACCGCGTCGGCGCGCCGGTGTCGTGGCCCGTGGGCCAGAACCATCTGAGGCGGGCCGCCGCCGACCGCCGCATCACTCACCCGCCCGAGGACGCCGACCGGCCGTGCGCGCTCGCGGAGGGCTGACCTCGACGGCCCATCGACAGACCGTGGCCTGGTGCCGCGGCCGGACCCTTGTGATCGTGGGCTTCCCGATGCTGTCGCACCACGTCGCCCCGGACCGGCTCGCCGCGCAGGCACGCCTACGTCGTGGACTCCGCCGGTGCCCTCGTACTCGGCGACGCGCAGGTGCTGGTAGCCGAGATCGGCGATAGGCCCGGGTCGGCCTCCACGGTCACCAGAACCTCTCCCTCGGCATCGCCGACTCGGTGCCGGCCGCGTGCGGCGCGTCGGGGAGGCCGGTTACGTCGGCGGTCAGGAGGACGTGATCATCGACGTCGTCCTTCCGCTCGTCGCCGAACGCGACCGTGCGGGCGCTGCGGTTTGAGCGGTGGTCGCCGTTCTCATCGGCTCGCCACCGGCCATGGGAGTCCGCCCACCCGGGATCGGTGCCAGCAGACCGCAGTCGGGGGGCGGGTCCGGCACTCGTGGGTTGATGTCCGATCGGGTGGAGAGCGCCATCAGGAGGGCGACCACTCCCAGCGCCGCGATTCCTGCCGTGGCGAGGCGCAGACGGCGGCGGCCGTGTTCGCGGTCCGCGCCAGGCCGGATCAGAAAGATGCCTACGAGAGGGACGACCATGCCGGCCGCCGCCATCGCGACATCGGCGGCGGCCAGCCGGTAGATGCCCACGGACGCGGGATACCGGCTGCGATCGCAAAGGTCCGGATCGACGGAATGTCCGACGTGCCGTGATCCGGCGAGGGCCCCGACGCTGAGGGCGAGTGCCACAACGGCGGGTATGGCCACACGGATCCGCCGCCATGCCGCGCGAAGGTCGGGGACCGCTTCACGGTCGCGACGCCGATACGAGACAACGGCGAGGACCGCGATGCCCGCGGCGGCCGACCCCACCCCGGCGACACCGAACGAACTGATCTCCCGGGACCGATCTGCGTCGATGAATCCGTTGGTGCCTTGGTGTACAGGACCTGCACCGGGCAGCGGTTCGAAATCTGGGAGTTGGACGCCGCAGATCACCTGAAAAACGCCCGTCTCGGGGGCCGTGAACGTACCGATCGTTTTGTAGATTCCCCATATCGGTCTCATATCATGCAGCCCGGTCACCGTCTCACGGAAATCCACGGACCTTCCGTCGGTCGAGAAGTCGCAACCGACCGGATCGCCGACCGACCCGAAGGAGTCCGCGCGTTCATTGACCCGGTACCGTCTGCCTTTCACCAGCGTGACCGAACCCATTCCGGAATTACTGGTCAGGTCATCACCGGCGTGAGACAGGTCCTGGTCGTACCAGGCGACGACCAGCACGGAAAAACAGACGGCCGCGGCCATCAGCAGGGCGCCCGGCAGGACGTACGCGCGCAGGCGACCGATGCGCCATATCGGCGGTACGGCGCCGTGTTCTCCCGGACCGGAAGGCATGCCCGCCAAAATACCGCCAGGCCCGCATACCGCTCGGTCTTTGACTGAAGGGCCGGTCATACCATCGCGCAGAAAGTGCCGCCCACACGCGGATGCGCGCATTATTCACGTCATGGATATGTATTATCCACGTCACCGGGAGCACGGCTGATCCCCACGATATTCTGCCGGCCGGTTAGCAGGGCATACGCACGGTGCGGTCGACCTCGAACCGCTTGATCCCGTCCGTCCAGTCCGGTGCCAGGTACCGGCAGCAGGGCGGCGCGCACGCCGCCGCCGGATCGTCCGGCGTGACCAGGACCGAGCCCTGCGGCGGCCGCTCCCGCCCGAGGGGGTCGGCGACGTCGATCTCCCCGAGGCTGTGACGCTCCATCGTTCGACGATCAGCTCGCCGAGACCGGACTGGCCGCGATCGGGGACACCGGCGGGGTCCCGCCGATCGGGACGCGCTCCCGCGTGGGTGAAAGCGCCGCGATGCGTCGAGGGTCCCCTGGCGGACCACCGCTGACCTCCCCGTACGGCGAGGTCGGCGTCCCCGGGTCCGCCGGTTGACATCGCACGCGACGGCGGCGGAGACTGCCTCGACGTTATTTTGAAGGAAAGTTCACTAGGCGAACACGACGCGGGTGGAGCATGGACAAAGTGGTGGCGAGCGCCGCGGAGGCGGTCGCCGACGTACGGGACGGGGCCTCACTGGCCGTCGGCGGTTTCGGGCTGAGCGGGGTGCCGAACGTCCTCATCGACGCGTTGCACGCGGCCGGCCCCCGCGAGCTGAGCGTGGTGTCGAACAACTGCGGTGTCGACGGCGGCGGCCTCGGCCTCCTGCTCGAGGCGGGCCTGATCACCCGGGTGACCGGCTCGTACATCGGCGAGAACAAGGCGTTCGCCCGCAAGTACCTGGGCGGTGAGGTCGAGGTCGAGCTGATCCCGCAGGGGACCCTGGCCGAGCGGCTGCGCGCCGGCGGCTGTGGGATACCGGGCTTCTACACGCCCGCCGGAGTCGGGACGGCCGTTGCCGAGGGCGGC
This sequence comes from Actinoallomurus acaciae, assembly GCF_042429965.1. Taxonomy (NCBI): domain Bacteria; kingdom Bacillati; phylum Actinomycetota; class Actinomycetes; order Streptosporangiales; family Thermomonosporaceae; genus Actinoallomurus; species Actinoallomurus acaciae. The sequence continues at coordinate 1,131 of NZ_JBHLZP010000158.1, read as the reverse complement.
ATGCCGTGGCGCTACGCGGCGGACGGCACCGTCGCCGTCGCCTCCCCCGCCAAGGAGGTGCGCGCCTTCGACGGCGTCGACCACGTGCTGGAGCGCGGCATCACCACCGACTTCGCGCTGGTACGGGCGATGCGCGGCGACCGGTACGGCAATCTGGTGTTCGCCAAGGCGTCCCGGAACTTCAACCCGCTGGCCGCGATGGCCGGCCGCACCACGATCGCGGAGGTCGAGGAGCTGGTGGACGCCCTCGATCCGGAGGAGGTTCAGCTGCCGGGCGTGTTCGTCCAGCGGGTGGTGGCCCTGACGCCCGAGCAGGCCGCCGCCAAGGGAGTGGAGAAGAGGACGGTGCGCGCCTGATGGCCTGGACCCGTGACGAGATGGCGGCCCGCGCGGCCGCCGAACTGACCGACGGCGCCTATGTGAACCTCGGCATCGGCCTGCCCACCCTCGTGCCGGGGCACGTACCGCCCGGTGTGCGGGTCGTCCTGCACTCGGAGAACGGTGTGCTCGGCGTCGGCCCCTACCCGCGTGAGGACGAGGTCGACCCGGACCTGATCAACGCGGGCAAGGAGACGGTCACCGTCCTCCCGGGCGCGTCCTTCTTCGACTCGTCCCTGTCCTTCGGGATGATCCGCGGCGGCCACATCGACGCCGCGATCCTGGGCGCCATGCAGGTGTCGGCCCGCGGTGACCTGGCGAACTGGATGATCCCCGGCGCGATGGTCAAGGGCATGGGCGGCGCGATGGACCTGGTCCACGGCGCCCGCCGCGTGATCGTACTGACCACGCACAACGCCAAGGACGGCAGCCCGAAGATCGTCAAGGAGTGCGACCTGCCGCTGACCGGACGGGAGTGCGTCCACCGGATCATCACCGACATCGCCGTCCTGGACGTCACGCCGGCCGGCCTCGTCCTCGTCGAGACCGCCCCCGGAGTCGGCGCCGACGAGGTCGCGGACCGGACCAGCGCGCCGATCACCTCCCCGGTCGCGTAGCGCGCGGATCGGTGCCCGCGGGCCGGCCCAGAAAGCACAGGAGGCGGACCCGGGCGGACGCGCCCGGTGCCACCGGCGCCTCCGGGGCGTAGTGGCGGGGGTCGCGCCGCTCGCCGATGACGTGCCGGGCCGCGTC
>NZ_JBHLZP010000157.1:0-23887 GCF_042429965.1 Actinoallomurus acaciae | reverse complement strand
GGGCGTGGTCAGCAGCGGCTCGGGCAGCCAGGGACCGACGTAGGTCTCCCGGCGGCGGCGATGCGTACGCATCCGGCTCAGCGCCTGCCGGGTGACGATGCGCACCAGGTACGCACGATGGTCCCGCACCGCGTCGAGATCGACGCCCGCCCATTTCAACCAGGTCTCCTGCAGGACGTCCTCGGCGTCGGCGGCCGAGCCGAGCATCTCGTACGCGACGGTGAACAGCAGGTTGCGGTGGGCGACGAACCCTTCGGTGGCGGAGTCCGTCCGGCCGCCGTCGGTCGAGCCGGTCGTGTCTCGCTCGCTCATATCGGACTCCCGCCTGCTCACCGTCGACCGTGCCACACGCACAAGACGCCGGTCCCGACCGCTTTGTGACACCTACGGCGCGGTGGCGCACGTCACATCGCGCCCCCGTCACAGGGGTCGGATCGCCGGCATCTCCATGGCCGTCAGGACGCCGCGCCGATCGGCGCGGCACGCGACACCAGCGAGTGAGGACGAAGTCATGGAACCTCGTATGAACCTGATGGCGAACGAGCTCGGCGCCAAGATCGGCAAGCGGTTCTACAACGTCAGTCTGGCGATCGAGCAGTCGTCGCTGCCCAAGGCCACTCAGAATCTGGTGATGCTGCGCGTCAGCCAGATCAACGGCTGTGGCTACTGCGTCGACTTTCACTCCAAGGAGGCCGCGGCCGCCGGGGAGACCGCGGTGCGGCTCAGCCTGGTCGCCGCCTGGCGCGAGTCCACCGTGTTCACCGACGCCGAACGGGCCGCGCTGGCCCTCGCCGAGGAGGGCACCCGGCTCGCCGACGCCTACCTCGGCGTGTCCGACGAGACCTGGGCCCAGGTGCGCGAGCACTACGACGACGATCAGATCGCCGCTCTCGTCTACCTGGTCGCCATGATCAACGCAGCCAATCGGCTCGGCGTGATCGTGCGCAACCAGGGGGGTTCCTACGAGCCCGGCATGTTCGCCGACCTGTCGAACTGATCGGCGGCCCGGCCCGGGATCACTCGATCCGCGGGCCGGGCCCGCTCGGCCACCTCGTCGGGCGCGGCCCCTCAACGGTTACGTCCTCCGGCTCCGCCCGTACGACTTGCAAAGTTTTGCTTGAGCGAGCTAAGTTTTGCTCATGCAAGCAAGAACGTTCACCGAGTCGGGCAGACGCGCCCAGATCGTGACGGCGGCGATCGAGGTGATCTCCGAGGTCGGCTTCGCCAAGGCGTCGTTCAGCCGGATCGCGAAGCACGCGGGCCTGTCGAGCACCGGCATGATCAGCTACCACTTCGCCGGGAAGGACGACCTACTCGCGGCGTGCGTCGCCGAGATCGAGGAGGTCACCGGGGGGTTCATGGGCCCGCGCATCGACGCCGCCGAGGGCCACGTCGCACAGCTGCGCGCCTACGTCGAGTCGAACGTCGCACTCGTCGGCGAGCACCCCGCCGCCGTCCGGGCGCTGATCGACATCGTGAAGAACGGCGCCGCGCAGAGCGCCGCCGTCAACGGGCGTCTCGCCCTGTTCGAGGAGCACTTCCGCACCGGACAGGCGGCGGGCGTCTTCCGCCCCTTCGACACCCGGACCGTGGCGATCGCCTTCACCACCGGCCTCGACGCCGTCGTCGCCACCGCGGCCGCCGCCGTACCCGAACCCACCGAGCTCGCCCGTCTCGGCCGCGAGCTCGCCGACCTGTACGTGCGGGCGACCGCGCCCGATCCCGAGGGGGACTCCGCATGATGATCGACGAGAAGATCGCGCCCGACATGGGACTGCGCCGGGTGGTCCGCGCCAACGTGATGACCGTCGTGTTCGAGGTGGTCGTGCCGATGGTGCTGTTCTACGGTCTACGCGCCGGGGGCGTGAGCCAGTGGTGGGCGCTGATGGCCGGCGTCCTGGTGGCCGCGCCGTACGTGGTGTGGACCGTTATTCGCAACCGCCGCGTCGACCTCATCGCCCTGGTCGCGTTGAGTGTGATGGTGCTCTCCGTCGTGCTCGGCCTGTTGTCGCACGACCCGCGCACCCTCGCGATCCGGGAGGGGTGGACCGCCGCGCTGGGCGGCCTGTTCGGCGCGTGGATGCTGGTCACGGTATTCGTCGGCAGGCCCGCCCAGCTGACGTTGGGCCGCACGATCGCCGAGGTCAAGCGCGGCGCCGAGGGCGCGGCCGCGTGGGCGGCCCGCTGGGACACCGACGCCCGCTTCCGGCACGGCCTGCGCGTCAACACGGCCGTCTGGGGCGCCGTGCTGCTGGCCAACGCGGTGATCCACGTCGTGCTCGTCTACACGCTGCCGATCGACCTCATCTCCCTGGTCACCACTTTGACGTGGTTCGGTGTGCTGGCCTGCCTGATCGCCTGGCACCTCTGGTACCTCCGCAAGGAGAACCTCGATGCCTGACGTCCTGGTGGCGGGCGGCGGCCCGACGGGTCTGCTGACCGCGTACGAGCTGGAACGCGCCGGGCTCGACGTACTGGTCCTGGAGCGTGACGCCCGGCCGACCACCCAGTCGAAGGCGCTCGCCGTGCAACCCCGGTCGATCGAGGTGCTGGAGGACCGCGGCCTGCTGGCCGCCGTCGAGCCGTACGTCGAGGCGCGGCTGCCCGCCGGACACTTCTCGGGCATCCGGATCGACTATGCCGACCTGCCGACGCGCTTCCCGTACCAGCTCGGCGTCGAGCAGGCGTACGTCGCGGCGGCGATCGAGGCACGGCTGCGTACGCCGGTGCTGCGCGGCGCGGCCGTCACCGCCGTGGAGCAGGACGACGAGGGCGTCACCGTGACCGCGGGCGGGCGCGACCACCGGGCGGGGTGGCTCGTCGCGGCCGATGGCGGGCACAGCACGGTCCGGACGCTGCTGAGGGCGGCGTTCCCCGGCACCTCCGCGCGGTTCTCGCTGGTCGTCGCCGACTTCACGCTCGCCAGCAAGCCCGCCGGGCTCGCCGACGACTGGCAGCTGCCGTCGGGCACGGCGGGTTTCCTGCTGCCGCTCTCCGGTGGGCGCTACCGCGCGGTCGTCGGCGGCGAGGAGCAGCAGCGGCTCGGCCGCGACGCGCCCGTCACGGCGGAGGAGTTGCAGCGGGCGCTGACCGACGCGTACGGGCCGGGGATCGAGGTGGGCGAGGTGCTCTGGGCGTCGCGGTTCGGCGACGCGGCACGGCAGCTGGAGCGCTACCGCCACGGCCGCGTGCTGTTCGCGGGGGACGCCGCGCACATCCACCTCCCGGTCGGCGGCCAGGGCCTCAACCTGGGCCTGCAGGACGCGGTGAACCTCGGCTGGAAGCTGGCCGCGCAGGTCCGCGGGCACGCCCCCGACGGTCTGCTCGACAGCTACCACGACGAGCGTCACCCGGTCTCGGCCCGGGTACTGGTCAGCACCAGGGCGCAGGGCGGGCTCGGCGTGCCCGACCCGTACGCCGCGGCCGTCCGGGAGATCGTCGCCGGGCTGCTCGCCGGCCCCGAGGCCCGCCGCTCCGTCGCGTTGGAGCTGTCGGGCATCGGGATCACCTACCCCGGCATCATCGGCCGCGCCACCGGCGTCCCGGTCGCGCCCGACGGCCGCGCCGTGCTCGTCGGCGCGTCACTGCCCGTGGGCTGGGCCGACCGCGTCGAGACCCGCGAGGGCACGGAGCCTCAGCTCGTCCGCCCCGACGGCTACGTGGTGTGGGCGGGCGGCCCGGGCCTGGACACGGCGCTGCGCCGGTGGTTCGGCCCGAACGAATGAGATCGGCTCTCCTGGGCGTCGGCCGGTCGTCGTGGGTGGCGTCCGCGACAGGTTGGGGAGACCGGCGATCGGGGCTTGACCTTCGAGCCGACGGCAACGTTTACCGTCGGTCCTGTGAACCCGATGCGGATCTCCCAGCTCGCGGCGCGTACCGGCGTCCCGGCCACCACCCTGCGCTTCTATGAGACCACCGGCCTGCTGCCGGCGGACCGTACCCCGACCGGATACCGCGTCTACGGTCCGGACGCGATCGAGCGGCTGTCGTTCATCGGCGCCGCCAAGCACCTGGGCCTGCCGCTGGAGGAGATCGCCGAACTGCTGCCGATCTGGGATTCCGGCCCGTGCGCGGACGTGAAGGCCGACCTGCGGCCCCGCGTCGCCGCCCGCCTGGAGGAGACCGAGCGTCGCATCGCGGAGTCGACCGCGTTCGCCGCCTCACTGCGCCGGGCGCTGGACCGCCTGGACGCCCTGCCCGACCGGGCCGGTCGGTGCGATCCCCGATGCGGCCTTCTCGACCCGTCGTCCAGTGACATGGGTCGCCGGCGCACCGCGCCGGTGGCCTGCTCGCTCACCGGCCAGGACGTGACCGATCGCGCCGCGCACTGGCAGCGGCTCCTGGACGGTGCCGGGCGGGAACCGATCGACGAGGGGCTACGGCTCACGCTGCCCGCCGAACACGCGGGCGAACTGGCCGCGCTCGCCGTCGAGGAACAGCGGTGCTGCCCGTTCTTCGACTTCCGTCTCCGCCTGAACGGCCCTGTGCTGCACCTGGAGGTACGCGCGCCCGGCGACGGCGCTACCCTGCTCACCGACCTGTTCGGCCAAGCCACCTGACCAGCTGCTTGGAAAGACTCATGCTCATCGTTCGGTCCATCGCCTTGTTCCTTCTCGCCGCGCTGTTCGAGATCGGTGGTGCGTGGCTGGTCTGGCAGGGCGTGCGGGAGCACCGTGGCTGGATCTGGGTCGGGGCCGGCATCATCGCGCTGGGCGTCTACGGCTTCGTCGCCTGCGGACAGCCGGACCCGCACTTCGGCCGGATCCTGGCCGCCTACGGGGGCGTCTTCGTCGCCGGGTCACTCGCCTGGGGAATGGCCTTCGACGGCTTCCGCCCCGACCGGTGGGACCTGATCGGCGCACTGATCTGCCTCGCCGGGGTGGCCGTCATCATGTACGCACCACGCGGCCACTGAGCGCTGGTCCCCCAAAGCCGCCGACGAAGGAGCGAGATGAACATCGTGGTGGACGACTTGTCCGGCCCGCAGATCGCCGAGTTCCTCCGGGAGCACGTGCGACAGATGCGGTCCATCACTCCGCTGGAGAGCAAACATGCCCTCGACCTCGACGCCCTGCGCGAGCCCGAGGTCACCTTCTGGTCGGTGATGGACGAAGACTCGGTGGTGGGCTGCGGCGCGATCAAGAGACTGGACGCGGACCACGCCGAGCTGAAATCGATGCGCACCGCGCCGGCGCGCACGCGAGGCGGCGTCGCGTCCCGGCTGCTGGAGCACATCCTCACCGAGGCCAAGCGGATGGGGTTCACTCGGCTGAGCCTGGAGACCGGCTCAGCCGAGTTCTTCCTTCCCGCGCGAAAGCTGTATGAAAAGTTCGGGTTCGACTACTGCGAGCCCTTCGCGGACTACCGGCTCGACCCGCACAGCGTGTTCATGACAAGACCGCTCTGAATTCGAGGTTGTGCGGGCACGCCGTGCTTCTGCCGATGCGGAACCGCTCGTCACTACCTGTCGCGCGCGGCGATCTCGGTCTTGACCGTCTCGTGGAGTTCGTCCGACGTGAAGCCGAGGTCGCGCAGGATCTGCGCGGCCGGGCTCGCCTCGACGCGGATCAGGCCCAGCAGTGTGTGCTCCGTGCCGACCCAGTCGTGGCCGAGGTCGGACGACGCGCTGCGTGCCTGCTCGATGGCCTCCTTGCTCTCCGGCCGGAACGCGATGTGACCCCGCAACGCCTTCTCCCCGGCCGGCGGCATCGCCTCCTCGATCGCGTCGCGGATGCGTTGTTCCGACTCGGTCTTCGCCATCAGCACCTCGTACGCCAGGCCCCGTGGTTCGCCGAGCAGGCCGAGCAGGATGTGCTCGGTGCCGATGAAGTCGTGCTTGTGCGTTCGGGCGGCCTCCTGCGCCAGCACGATGCTGTGCCGGTTCAGGTCGGTGAACCGCTCGAACGCGGCGGGCGAGTGACGTTGCTGAGCGGCCTGTTTGGACACCCCGATGGCTTCGCCGATCTCACTCCACGACGCGCCGGCCTGCTTGGCCTTGCCGACGTAGTGGCCGACGAGCTGGTCACCGAGGTCGGACAGGGTCTGGGCGCGTAGCTGCGCCTCGCTGATGCGGGCCAGGTCGTGGGCGTCGGGGAGTTCTTCGTCGAGACGGGCGATCAGGTCGGCGAGGCTGATGTTGAGTGGACTCATGCGTCAATTGTAGATTGACGATCGCGTGATCGTCAATCTGTAATTGACGCTAGCTTCCGGGCGCGGCCGGTGCATGGCGGGAGCAACGCGAAGGGGCGGCATATGACGGGAACGGCGCTCTTAGCGGATGTTGGTGTCCTGACCGAGGTCGTCACCGGTACGGGGCGGCAGATTCCGATCGGTACGCGCGGGCACGAGGTCGCCATCGCGACCTGGTTCGACACACACGCGCTGACCGAAACTCCCGGACGTGCCCGACGCGGAGGCGGTGGCCGCCGTGCTCCGCGCCAACGACGCGCACGCGATCCTGCACGAGCTTCTCGCCGTACGCCTGTCCGATGCCCCGGACGTCGACGCCGAACGGCTCGCGTCGGCGTTCGCGGGATTGTTCCCTCCGGCCGCCCGGCCGTTGTTCGACCACTTCGACGAGCGGATCCTCGCCCTCGTCGCGCGCCTCGGCGGAGACCTGCTCGGCCGGATCCGCCGCGACGCGTTCCTGACCCGGATCAACGTCACACTCGGCGCCATCGAACGTCACACCGCCGCGCTCGCGGCCTGCGGCGACCGCGACGTCGAGGAGGACTTCCTCACCCACGACCACGGCCACGTGATCGCCCAGCACGGGAAGCTGCAACCATCGGACTTCCAGCGCCGGCGCCGCGTCCCCATCGCCCACCTCTATGTCACGCCGACCATCGCGTACCAGGAGAACGGCGCGCCGGCCGAGGCCGACCTCTGGTCGCTCGACGACCGGCTCGACCGTACGGTTTTGCTCGGCGACCCCGGCGGCGGGAAGACCACGGCGTCTCAGGTGCTGATGCACCGGCACGCGACCGAGCCGACGCGTCCCGTGCCGTTCCTGGTGACGCTGCGCGAGTTCGCCGCCGCCGATCCTCCCGAGCGTTCGGATACATCGAGCACAAGCTCGAGACGTTCTACCAGTGCCCGGCACCCGCCGGCCTGGTCGACCGGCTGCTGCCCGGCGGCGGCGCGCTGGTCGTCTTCGACGGCCTCGACGAGCTCATCGACGCCGCCCGACGCGACCGCGATCGTCGAACAGTTCTGCACCGCGTACCCACTGAGCCGCGCACTCGTGACCTCCCCGCCGCGTTGCGCCATCTCGCCCGTTGGCTGTTCACCCGCGAAGCCACCCGATCGACCTTCTCCAATTTGCATCAGGTGGCGGCTGGGAAAAGACTCGCGATGAGCGCCTGAATACCCCTGGCGGACTATCCCGCATCTTGACATGGCACATGAGCAAGAATGTCGAAATTCAATACTTCGCGGACGACAGGTCCGGCTGTTCGGTGCTCGTATTCGTCGGCCATCACCAAGGGCAAGTACGCCACCTGCAAGAACACCTCGAGAAGAAAATTCCCGTATTGAGCTTCCGGGATCTTCTTCGGGCAGTGGATAAATCGAAAAGCGTCAAGGAGCTACAGGAATCCCTGTTGCGGTTAGGGATCGGCACACCACCCGCCTGCGAACGAAAGGCTTTTAAGCGCATAAACAAGGCGCTGGGCGATCCAGATCCAAAGGTACGATGGGCCGAATTGTGGGCAACTGCGTACTCGCGTTGGCCTGAGTTTCGTCCTGCACTAGCAGCAGTGGCCTAGGATGACATCGTCGATTCTCTCCGTGCCGATGCGCAAATAATTCTTACTCACTACGACGTCTCTGGAGACGCGGCATGACCGCCCCCAAATCCCCACTCGGTAAAGAATGTGGCGCGTGACCTCAGCGGACGGGAGGAATGGCCCGTCTGGACGCTGAATCAGCGCCGGCGCGCGGCGGCCGAAGCCCTCCTGCTCACCTATGTCGAGCTGGGTGATGAGCCCGAGGCGATCAGGAGGATTCCGTACCTCGCGCCATTCGCCGAACTCATCGAACGCCGCTACTCAGGGGGCGAGAAATTCCCCGTGCGGGACGTTCCGCCTCGATTTCTGGCGATCTTCGAGGGCTGGGCGGACGGACGGGTGAACTTCGTCGCCGGCCGGGACCTCGTGTAGATCGACCGCTATGGCGGCGTGAAGCCTCTGCGAGCTCGTACACCACGCCCTCGACCACCGCCTGGGATCGTCGATCCTAGGGAAACCGCTCCGTTCCTGAGCCGCCGCCGAGGACGGCATAGTCGCGGTGTGGCCATCAAGGGCCCATCCGAACGAGCAGAACGGTGATCACACGATGAAGGAATCCGTGCTGGAAGTGCCCGGCGCCCGGCTGCACCATTTCGTGCGTGGCACAGGCCCCCTGCTCGTACTCATCGCCGGCGGCCACGGGGACGCCGCCGTGAACGAACCTCTCGCCGACCACCTCGCCGACCGGTACACCGTCCTCACCTACGACCGTCGCGGCCTGTCGGGAAGCACCACCGACGAGCCCGGACTGACGCTGGCCACGCACGCCGACGACGTCTCCCGCCTGCTCTCCACCCTCACCACGGAACCCGCCTACGTCTACGGCAGCAGCATCGGCGCCCTGATCTCGCTGGAGTTCACGATCAGGCACCCTGAGCAGTCCGGCGTTGTCGTCGCACACGAACCGCCCGTCACCCAGCTGTTGCCGGAGCCCGAGCGCACTCGCGCCGTCCAGGACCTGCTCACAGCCGAGGAGACGTTCAAGGCGGAGGGCGCCGCCCCCGCCCTGCGCAGGTTCGCGAAGTTCGCCGGCATCGACCCGACAGACCGTGAGCCCGACGTCGAGGTACGCAGAACGGGGCCGGAACAGTTGCCGAACGTGGAGTTCCTCCTCACGTACGACGTGCCGGCCATCCGGGCGCACACTCTTGACCTGGCCGAACTCAAGGGCTCACCGGCCCGCATCGTGCCCGGCGTCGGTGAGAACTCGACCCACGTCTGGCCGCACAAGTGCGCCAGGTTGCTCGCGGAGGAACTGGGCACCGCCTACGAGACATTCCCGGGCGGGCACAACGGTTACGCCTTCCGCCCTCGCGCCACCGCGGGGCGACTCCACCAGGTGCTCAACGACTAAGCCTGCGAGACCTTCAAGTCCTCGGCCCTGGGCTCTCGTCCGTCGCAGCCGGAGGGATTCGAACCCCTTCACGGGCCAAATGTAGACCCGACGTAAAACCCGAATGCGTGCTCGGCGTCGGTCGGGTAGCGTGCGCCGGGTTGGCACGCGGGAGCACAACGGAGCGGCGAATGGATCTGCTGGTGACCACCGCCGCGCAACGACCCGACCTTGTGCCGCTGCTGGGCGAATTCAACGACTGGCCCGCGTTCATGCGCCGGGATCCGGTCGCCCCGCTTTACTACAGCGACCCTGCCACTGCCTACCCCGAGTTCGTCCTCATCGCGATCGACCGGGATCATCCGGACCGATTGGTCGCCGAGGGCTACAGCGTGCCGTTCACCTGGGACCGGGACCCGGGCGAGTCACTGCCGGCCGGTGGTTGGGACGACGTCGTCCTCACCGCGGCGCTCGACCGGCTCGCGGGACGCCGGGGCACGGTGGTGTCCGCACTGGAGATCTCCATCCGGCCGGACCTCAGAGGCAAGGGCCTGTCGTCGATCATGCTTGCCGCGATGCGCCGCAACGCCGCGGACCAGGGCTATGCCAGCCTGGTCGCGCCCGTCAGACCGAGCGCCAAACATCGCCATCCGAACATGTCGATCGTCGACTACGCCAACCTTCGCCGCGATGACGGCCTGCCGGTCGATCCGTGGCTGCGGGTCCACATCCGAGCCGGAGGCCTGATCACCGGGGTGTCAGCCCGGGCGATGACGATCGCCGGGAGCCTCGCGGACTGGCGCCACTGGACCGGACTGCCGTTCGACACCACCGGTCCCGTCGAGGTGCCAGGTGCTCTCGTCCCCGTGCACTGCGACACCGTCCACGACCACGCCGTCTACTGCGAGCCATGCGTCTGGCTGCACCATCCGCTGTCCTGAAATTCACATCCCCGTTCGGGCGGCATCGGTGACGGTGAGCGGGATGCGACCTGCGGGCCGCCGGTGGCACGGCCCGCACGAACGAGCCGCGAAAGCCGGATGGGCGACCGTCTTCGTCGCTGATCAGTGACCGACCGCAGGTCGCTGCTGCTCGGCGGCCTGGGTCGGGGGGATCGGGGTTCCAAGGAGGTCACCCGTGGGGCGAGTGGTCTCTACTGCTGTGCCTGCTCATAGAACGCTCGGACCCGGGCGGCGTGCCCATTCTGGTCCAGCTCGACCACGTCCAGCGCGCGGTTGCCGTTCTCTCGGCGGTAGAACAAGGCGTAACCGCCTGGGCTGGTCAAGAACGCCTCTTCGGTGAATGTCAGCTCCGGCGCGAGGCGCATGCCTCGCTCGAAGTGACGGCGCAACTCGGCCTTGCCCTGCAGTCGGCCGTCCGGTCGATCCCAGCGGGTCACAACGGTGGGCGCGGCGAAGTCGACGTCATCGGAGTAACACGCCATGACGGCGTCCAGGTCACGGGCTTTCCAGCCCGCCAGCCACTGATCTGCATGAGCTCTTTCATCCATGTCGGTCAGTATCCAGGCGGCCTGGATCGTACGCGACGGAATATTGCTCGCACTCGCGAACCGCCGCCCGCCTGGTCATCGCGTCTCCAGGCACCCCGGCGGCTGGGCCGGAGTGCCCGGGAATGAACGGGCTAATTCCAGCGTGCGATCACCGGACCCATGTCCGGGTCATCGCCGGTCGCTCCGACGCTCCACATGCCGCCGCCGGGAATCGGGGCCAGCCCCGTCAGGGAGGCCCTTCCCGCCACCGGGACCGACTCTGTCCGCCAACCGTGAGCGGCCTGGCGCAGCGCGTACATCGTGTAGTCGGGCTCGGACGGCGTGACGGTATCGCCGACGGCGAGTGCCTGTCCGCCGCTCACCGCCACGTCCATCAACTCGCCGCGCTCGTCCGGAACCTTGGCGCCGGCCCATTTACGGCCGTTCCAATGCAGGAGCAACGGATGACGAATCGCCTCTCCGCCCGGGGTGGTCTTACTCCAGCCGGAGACCCAGACGTCGTTTCCCGTCACCATCCGTACCCGGGTTAGCCTTTGTGTCGATTCGGCGGTGGCCGGTTCGGGCAGCCGCTTCCACGTACGGCCGTTCCAATGCAGGAGCAGCAGGCGTTCGGGATGGGCATCGTTGCCCGTGTAATCCGTCCCCACGGCCCACACGTCGCGCGGTCCCCGCGCGTCGATGCCATCGAGTGAGAAATCGTCGCCGAGGTCGGGCAGCGGGACATTCCGCCACCGTCGTCCGTCCCACCGTTGGACGAAACCGCCCATGGCCTGCGTCGTGTTGTCGTACGTGCTGCCTGCGAGCCAGGCCTCCTTGGCGCTGACCGCCTTGATGGCGCCGGTACTCACCTGCTGTACGGGAACCGGCGCGTACGGAATGGACGTCCACTTTTGGCCGTCCCAGTGCAGGAGGCCGCAGTCGGAGGAGGCCCATGCGTCCTTCGGGCTCGAGGCGCTGAGGAAATTGATGCGGGCGACCTGAGGGACGGGTGTTGGCTGCCAGCTGCGCCCGTCCCAGTGCAACATGACGGAGGTGAACATGCCCTTCGCGAAGTTACAGGTGTCGTCGGACGGATCCTCGGCGAGCCGTCGAAAGCCGGGGGTCTGGGGAGACGATGGGGGCCTTCTCGGGTTGACGAGGAGCCCACCGGCCCACGCGTCATCGCGTCCCGTCGCGGTGACGCTGAGCAGGCTGACACTCCCTTGAACAGGCACATCGAACACCTGCCACTTCGGGGACGCCGCCGTCTGTGCCGGAGGCGTCGCCTTGGTGCCGGCCACCGCCGACGTCACCGGTGAGACCACGGCGCCCAGCGTGATCCCGAGCGCAGCGGCCCGAATCGTTCTCCTTCTCAATTCACGCACGCAAAACCCTCCATCGGGACTTTCATAAGTCGGCTCAAGAACGGGTTCGGCCGACCTGCGCGCCGACCGGTCGCGGTCGAACATACGGCGCCATGGCCGGTCAGGGGGCAGGGATGGCGCCGATCCTGTTCACCCAGCCCTGGCGTTCAACGGCCCGGTAGTCGGTGACACTGTGCGCCCCGGGAGCGCCGGCGGGGCCGCCGGGCCGGTGCTCGTCGTCCAGGAGCTGGGCGGTCGCCGGGTCGATGACCAGCCGCTCGATCACGCCGTCGGGGGTCTGGGCGGTGATGGCCGTACCGAGCCTGCCCTCCCGGTCCTTGATCTGTCCGGTGACACGGACGGACGGGAAGTCCGCGAGGATCCGATAGAGCGCGGCGCGGGTGCCAGGGGTGATCGGGGTGATGAACAGGTCCGCGGCGCTCTCGAAAACGTACAGGCCGAAGTCGGCGGGGGCGACGTAGCCGTGTGCGCCGCCTTTCCGGTCCTCCTGCCACAGCTTCCGCAGGTAGCTCTCCAGACCGCTCTTGGTCGCCGGCAGCTTCGCGATGGTCTTCCACTCGATCTCGTGGGAGCCGATGTCGGGGTTGACCAGGTGTGAGCGCCCGTCGTACGTGGCCGTGAGCGGCCTGGAGGCCGTCGTGCCGATGTTCGTCATGAGTGGCGGCGAGCCCGCCGCCCGCCAGGCCGCCTTGTCCTTCTCGGTGGGGAAGGTGATCTGGACGTCCAACGGACCGTGCGAACGGAACCGCATGCCGGTCCCACCCGGCAGGGTGCACGCCCAGTTTTCGGAGCTGGCCGCGGTCCGCGAGTGGAACGTACGTTGGTGCCCCTTGTCCGCAGGCACTCGGGCGCCGGTGCCGGACTTCGCCGGGAAGGGCATCAGGTCCAGCCACATGCGAGTCCGGCTGTACCAGCAGGACCCGTGGGTGGCGGGCTGTTTGGCGGCCGTCTCCGCGCTGGCCAGCAGGAAAGCACGGGTGTTCGTCGCCTCGTTCCGTCCGGTGCCGCCGATGCGGGTGCCCTGATGACCGTCGGACAACGCCCCTGTGGCCAGTACGGCCGTGGCCGTCACCACCGCGACCGCGCCGGTCGCCAGGGCCACCCGCCGGGCCGGCCGCCGTCTCCGTACCAGGCTCGGGCCGGGGGCCGACGTGTCGGCGCGTGCACGGACCAGGGCCGCGTCCGGGCGCCGTTCGTAGGCCGCGTCGGACAGTTCGTCGACCATCGCGGGCCTCAGCGCGTTGATCACGCTGTCGAGTTCGTCGTGCTTCACGGCTTCTCCTGGATGACTCGCGAGCGCGGGGCGCGTTCGGGCGCCTGCGTGCCGGGCTCGTGGGGCGCGTCGAGCGCCCTGGCCAGCCGGCGGCGTCCTCGGTGCAGCCGGACGATGAAGGCGGTACGGGAACAGCCGGCGACGCGGGCCGCGTCGGCGGGCTCAAGCCCGTGCCAGGCCGTCAGGGTGACGGCCTCGGCCTCCTTGCCGGACAGAGTCCGCAAGGCCGCCAGCGCCTGGTCGCGGGCTATGACGTGGTCGGCGGCGTCCCAGGCGTACCGGTCGGCGTCGGTGCTCAGCTTGGCCAGCCGGTCGGCCAGCCCACGCGCGTGGCCGACCGCACCGTGCCACTGGCGGGCGAGGTTCCTGGCCACTCCCAGCAGCCACGGCAGGGCCCGCTCAGGAATCTCCTCGATCTTCCGCCACGCGATGGTGAAGACCTCGCCGGTCACGTCTTCGGCGGTCTGGGGCGCGACCCGCAGCACGAGGTAGCCGAAGACGCTGCGGTAGTGCGTCTCATAGAGGCGGGTGAACCGGGCCTCTCGCTCGTCCACGCCACCTCCTCTCTCCTTGGGGCAGGTACGCCAAGAAGTCAGAGAAGGCCGCTCCGGATTACGCGACAGGCCGAGAAATCTTCACGAGCCATGCCCCGTACGGGCCTACGGGTGATCGGCGCCGATGATGCCACGAACCTCGGCACACGCGTACCGGAGCGTCCACCGCACGAACGCCCCAGGTTGCCTCCGGCGTCAGGGAAGCAGCGGTGGCGGTTGACACGTCCTCAGCCTCGACAACGTCGATCGGGGCCTGAAGACCTCCATCCTGGTCAACCCCACGACCTACACCTACGCCGGCCAGCAGACCGTGGTGGTCGCGGACAGGGCCGAGACGGGAACTGACGGCACGCTCCAATCTGGCAAAGGGCGAGCTCCTCAACGATCAGGCGGTACTGGTCTCCAAGATCGTCGACCGGCCCGGCAAACGCTAAGGACGCCAAGAACTCCCGGCGTGGCTCCCACGACCAAAGCCAAGGGCCCGTTCTCTGATCGGAGCGGGCCCTTGACCTGGGCGCAGCCGAAGAAATTCGAACCCCCAGCCTTCTGATCCTTAGCAAGATCGGGAGCGTCCACAGCCGTCCGGGTTCGTCCTCTGACCTGCTGCAGGACCGCTGCCACATCCAGATCCGTTCACAGCGATCCAGATCCGGTGTTAGCAAGTGCGTCAGCACCCGGGCTCGCGTCCATGCTCACAGCCGGCGGATTTACAGAGCGATGTGATGTCGAGACGCCCTGTTGACCTAGGCAGACCTGCCCACACGGGCCGGCAGTTCCGCGTCCATCCCACGTGTATCCTGCGGCGTCCGCTCCTTCGCCGCTGTGGCATACGTACGGGGTCAGAGCATGCGAACGCTCCCGATCCAGTCATCGCCCGAAGACCGGTGCGGGCGTCCGCTCGGGATCCGTGGGCGGCTACACAAGATCGGGGCCCCACAGCCGTCGCGCAGCGCTCCACCTCGATCACCAAGCCCTGGGCCGCTTCCCGGAGGGTGCGACGATGGCGGAGGGGCATGTCCGGGCCACCGAATCGGCCGCCGTTCGGAGGCGCCTAAAAGTGAAGTGCGTAAGTAAGGCCGAGCCTCCACACTAGTTATATGGAAGTCAGCTGCTCCGGAAAGATGGACCAGGCTATCTGGACGGAACTGTACGCTGCGATTGGCCGGGTGGTGGTTGCCAGCGTCATGTTGGAAGACGCGGTTCGCTACCTTGCCCATGTCCTTGCGGGGACCCCAGAAAGCTGGACAGTATTTGAAGGGCAGGATTTGAATTGGCTTGTGGATTGTTGCAGGCAGGTCCTAAGTGAAGCACACGCCGATCGCGACAATCCGTGGAGGCCCTCAGATCAGGTTCAGCACGATGAGATTCTGTCCGAGCTTCTTGACGAAGTCGCATCTATCCGAGATCGTCGCAATATTGTTGTACACGGGCTATGGTCTCCATCTTGTCGTTCCGGAGTGGAATGCCAGCCCCGCCCGCAGGGTCTCCCAGACGATGAGCAGACATTTCATGTTGTCCGGAGTCGGCGGAGAAAGCGGCCACGGGAACAACGATTGTCAGTAACAGACGTTCAGCACTTGGCAGACGAGATCGATGATCTGGCGCGGCGTCTTAGCATCAACTCTGAAGCGATACACAGACAATATTGAGGATTCAACCCCTAATTGGGGGCGCCACCCCGTCCGGTCGGATGATCACTATCGCCCACGATTACTCGTGGGGAGATCACCGTAGAACTCAGGCAAGTATGGCAAAGATCGGCTCCCAGCCCACCGCTGCTAGCTCCGCGCCATACTCATGGTATGAGGTGAGAATCACTGCGACGCCCTGCACGGTGAGCCGCAAGACCCGGCGCGCAGGGCCTCGCGGTGATGCCCGTCCAATGGCGTCCTGCGCCTTGGCCGCGCCGACGCCCATCACCCCTCGGGTCTACGCCCAGGTGATCAACGAGCAACTCGTGGAGGCGGTGGACATTTTCGCCGAGCGGTACCCAAATGATCTCCGAGGTTGTTCGGATCGGTCCGCACGCTGGGCAAACGTCGCACCGACTGTTCAGACCGGTACAACTCATCCCGAGATCGTTCGCCCGGGTGGGCTCCCACGGTGGCTCCCGGGAGCCGCCTCCGCGGCTAGTTCGCGCTGTCAGCTTGGGAAGTCGCTTCCAATCACCAGTGATCACCTACGTGGCGCTGACCTGCGTCTGCGCGGCGATCGCCCCATGAGTGACCGTAGGCGACCGTGATCGTCCGCTCTGGCGGGCACGCCCATTAGCCCTTGATGGCATCGCCGGTTAAGGAAGACTGACGACGTGATAGTCGAGAGAGTGTGCGCACGCGACTACAACGATGTCCAGCACGTGGGGCACTACTTCTGCAGAGGTGTCCTGGTCGTGATGGATCTGACGGCCATGACCGACGAGGAAGCCAGACAACTCGTGGACTTTTGCGCAGGACTTATCTGTGCACGCGGCGGGGACATGGAACGCCTCAGCCCCAAAGTCTTCATGCTCGTCCCCTCCGTATCCGCCACGCCGAGCACCACGACCGGCATCGTCAAGCGACTGCGTCCCCGCGACTACAACGAAGTGCTCTACGTGGGGCACTACTTCCGCGAAGGCATCTGGATCTGACGGCCATGACCGACGAGGAAGCCAGACAACTCGTGGACTTTTGCGCAGGACTTATCTGTGCACGCGGTGGAGACATGGAACGCCTCAGCCCCAAAGTCTTCATGCTGGCCCCCTCCGGGTTGACCAGGCCGGACGCTGCCGAGGACAACGCAGACGGGCCCGCTTCGAACTAGCCTGGGCCCTCCCACAGAACCACCTGCCTGGTCATCCCCTCCGTCGTCGTCCCACTCGTCGGGGAGCAGGCCAGGCCCGCTCGGCTTGTCCTGGGACGCCGGCGGAGGGGATGACCATTCTTCCGCCCCAACCAGCCCCTTGTGACTGTGAGCGGGGATGTCGGCTATCGCCGTAGGCGACCCGTTAGGGAACCGAAGGGAGTAGTCGGCGGCGCTGCGCCCCGAGTCGTACGGTGGCGGTCGTGTGTGGCGACGGTGCTGTGGGCGACGAATGGCGGTGGCCGTAGTACGGCGGGCCGCCCGATCGGCGCGCGCCGGAGGGACCGGCGCCCACGCCGCATGCCTGTAGGGCGTGCCGCAGCGGGCGGGGCGACGGCGGGACGGCCGCCGCCGCTTGACGCCAAAGGCGTCATGGCGGGGTCCCCGGACGCGGATCGGTGTATCGGCTACATCACCAAATACCTGGTGAAAGACATCGCCGAATGCCACGAGGCGGAGACCGCTATGCAGGCCGATCACACCGACCGATTGCTGGAGGCGCTCCGCTATGAGCCCTGCTCACCGACCTGCGCGAACTGGCTCCGCTACGGAATCCAGCCCAAGAGCGCGAAAGCGGGACTGACACCGGGCTACTGCAAGAGCAAAGCCCACCGACGCGAACACCTCGGCTACGCCGGACGCCGCGTCCTCGTCTCCCGCAAATGGTCCGGCAAAACCCTCACCGACCACAAGAACGACCGAAAGAACCGGGTCCTCGCTCGCCTCGCCGAAGCCGGTGTTTCGGCAACCGGCCACCCAACCGATCCCGGCCGCTACGCCTGCAGCGCCAACAGCATCCGAATCATGCGGACCGTGCTTTCGACATCGCCATCATGATCGCTCTCGCGTACGGGATGCGCCGCGGTGAAGTGCTCGGCCTCCGCTGGTCCGCGCTGGACCGGGAGGCCGGGACCCTGCGAGTGACACACGGCGTGAAGCGCATCAAGAACCGCGACAAGGGCATCGGTCGGCGAACGCGCCTCGTCGTCTCGGAGTTGAAGACAGCCAAGTCACGGCGGACATTCGTCCTCACTCCCGAAATCCTGGGAAGGCTCCGCACCCACCGTTCTCGGCGATCTGAAGCGAAGATCGCCACCGGTCCGCTCTGGCAAGATCACGGCCTGATCTTCACCAGCGAGGTCGGCACGCCGATGGACCCGGACAATTTCTCCCACGCTTTCTCCAAGCTGTGCCAGAGGGCCGGCCTCGGGCACCGGCACCCGCACGAGCTACGCCACTCCGGCGCTTCGCTGATGCTCGCCCAGGGCACGCCGCTGCACGTGGTCTCTGAAGTCCTCGGCCACGCCAGCATCACCATCACGAAGGACGTGTACGGGCACCCGCTGGAGGGAGACAAGCGAGCGGCGGCCACATCGATGAGCCGGGCTCTGTTCGGGTCGTGACCCCGGTGGCTCCCAGCGTGGCTCCCACGGCCCACGAAAAAGGCCCCTCGCGTGATCGCGAGGGGCCTTTGACCTGGGCGCAGCCGGAGGGATTCGAACCCCCAACCTTCTGATCCGTAGCAAGATCGGGGGCGTCCATAGCCGTCCGGATCTGTCCTCTGACCTGCTACTGAACCGCTGCCACATCCAGATCCGTCCACGACTGTCCAGATCCGGTGTTAGCGAATGCGTTAGCAACCGGGCTCGCGTCCATGCTGAGTGCGAGCGCTACAAACAGCTACCCCTTGCAGGGTCATCCCCTCCGTCGTCGTCCCACCCTCCGGGGAGCGGGGCAGGCCCTACCGGTGAAGGTGGAGCGCCCTACTGGACGAATGACCTTCGCCGGTAGGGCCTGGTCTGCTCGGCTTGTCCTGGGACGTCGGCGGAGGGGATGACCCGGCTTCCACGTCAGGCCTTGGCCGACGCGTGGTTGCGAGACCGCGATCCCCGAGTCAGAGCGCCCCCGCCGGAGGCAAAATAGACCAACCGGCGGGAACTGCTGCCTGGCTAGTTCACTTCCGTTCCCTGGAACCGTGACCGTGCAGTGCCTGGTTCATCGGGTCGTCATCACAGTGAAGGATGCTGGTTGATCGGTTGTGAGTGATAGGGACGGCTATGGCGCGGCCGGCGGCGTTGGCTGGGATGACGCGAGAGCTGCTGGCACAAGAGTTGTTTTAGGACACTGGGATCGGATCGTAGCCACGCGTTGGATCTGGTTGATGGCTGTGAGGGTGCGGGGATCAGAAGGCACCCACACTGGCCGCCAGCGACGACCATGCCTGCATCTCGGACAGGATGCAGGGCGAATCGAGTGAAGTGCCATGCTTCGACGTCACTCGTAGCGGACGGAAGTCGTATCTGATCATAGACATGGCGGTGGATGCGGCCCGCTTGCCGCGTTACGCTCCCGGCCAGAGTCGACGGATTTAGAGAGAATCCGTGTTCGCGGCGCTATTTGTTTATTGGACTGTGCTCAAGTCGCGCGCCTCGCCATGAGTGCCTGATCGTCCCACATATATCCAGCAAGCGTTTTGGGATGTCCGCAGGATGTCGGCTCGTCAGCAATCACTCTAATCTCAACAGAGGAACGCGTCTCCAGCAACTTTGCGAAGGCCGGCCGGGACGGCAGTGTCAGCGCCCGCGCCGTTTCCTTTTCTTCCTATTCTTATGACTAGAAGACTTATTCCGATGCTTGGACGCCGGATACTTGGACTTTTCGGCCACACGATATAGATTAGCCGCCTCCTTCCATCTATTTTGCCTCGCTAGCAAGTTAGACAACAGTTTAGCCGCATGGCCATGCCCAGACCTGATAGCGATACGATAGGAAACCTCCGCTTCGGAAAGACGATTCTGATAAGCCAGAAGGGACCCCATGAGACACGCTGAATGGTTGTGACCTTGCGCGATAGACCGTCTATACCAAGCCTCCGCCTCATCGAGGCGACCGAGCTTCCCTACTAGCGTTCCCATTTCACATGCAGCTTGATCCACTTCCGCGTCAGCAGCATATTCGAGATACGACTCTGCGGCCTCAAATTCTTCCCTCTCCACCAAGATTCCACCCAGAACATAAGCCGCCTGAAAGCTGCCCGCCTCCGCGGATTGTCGCAAAAACTGCTCAGCCTCCTCTGGGCGGTCATCCTTATAAAGCCGAAGGCTAAGATTGTACGCGGCGCGCTCGTCTCCACTTCTAGCGCCATGCCATAGGAATTCGCAGGCCTCATCGATACGACCATCTTCCTCAAGGTAATAAGCAAGATGGAACGCGACATCATCAGCTCCTGCTTCCAATGCCTTACGCAGCCAACCCTCACCCTCGCTAAAGCGACCAGTTCTCGCAAGGAGAAGACCGAGATTTGATGCAGCGGTCCTGCCGTTGGTATCCAGCCCAGAGCGTTCAGCAGCCGAGCGCCAGAACTTCTCCGCCTCTTCGAATTGTCCAGCTCGGGCGAGAAGTACCCCGAGGTTGACCGCTGCAGCAGGCTGTGACGGTGCTGCCTGCCGTAGCCACCGTTCCGCCTCTTCAAGCTGTCCAGAATCCTCTAGCAGGCGTCCAAGCCCGCTGGCCGCTGCTGTATTGTCCCCTTCACTTGCCGAGAACCTATACCACCGTTCAGCATCTTGGCGGCGCCCGAGCTTATCCAGAACGCTCGCCAAATGATAGGCGGCGTGCGTGTCATTGCGTGATGCAGCAACGCTAAGCCATGATTCAGCATCGCTATACCGAGTTTGGTCCTCCAGCATTATGCCGAGATCGGTGGCCGCGTCGACATTTCCGCCGCGTGCCGCAAAGCTCCAATATTTTTCTGCTTCGCTAAATCTTCTGTCACGTTTAAGTAGTCGACCAAGGTCATACGCGGCCTCTACATCGCCTTCATTCGCAAGTTTTTCCCACGCCAGCTCCGCGATGTGATATTTCTTCTGATGATAGGCAGCGTTTCCCACTGAAAAGAGATCAATTTCTTCCCGAGTGGCGAAATATAGGATGCTCTCCCACACAAAGTCCGGAACTTCCTCGCGCGCCGGATCGCGCGCCACGCTATCGACGATGTAGTCGAACGCACGGTATGAGTTTTCTGCATTGTCTGGTAGAAGCATGCTGGTAATACCAAAGCGAGGTTTCACGGCCCACTCAACAGCCTCCGGCATTGCCTCCGGACGCAACAGAGCACCACCAGCCAAGTCAAGGTAATATTGATGAGTCTGCTCTAGAAGTCGAAAAGGTATGGCACCCGTTAGACCGGCCCTGGTGATATCAACCGCTGCGGCGACTATCGCGGCACCTCGAGGACTGACACCAGACGCCCACGCAAGCTGCCATTCTTGGATTAGCTTTGGGCCAGCCGCTAGATATTCTGCGATTCCATAAGTATCGTGATGCGCCAGCGCATCACTGATTCGCGCATCAGACACCTTGGTCGCCCGTTCGATCTCTAGGCGACTCCATCGTCTCTCGACTATCGTTACTTCGGCCTGGTTCAACACCTTCGCGGCAGCGCCAACGTCGTGCAGGTGGGCATTCTTATGGTCATCAACTCCCCTGTTCAATAGATTAGCCTGACTGAGCATATTAAACTGCTCAGCGCGCAGCGTAGCGAGAAGGATGACCTTCGCCTGAGTCAGGTATGAGATAACCCGCGGGGTGATACCGTCTGAACCAAGATATTGTTCGAGGTTGTCAAGCCAAATTACACATTTTTCCGTGGAAGTGACTAGACCAACGACGTACTGCCGAAGCTCGAAAGCCGTTTCAGGAGCAAATATGCGATACTCCGGCAGCACGGCCAACATCGCCTCGTATGCTGTTCGAGACTTCCCGGCAGTTGAATCCCCAACCAACAAAAATATGCCACCACGCTTAGTGGCATATTCAAGCCTTCCCCGAAGATTCTTATCAACATCACGAGGTATATAGGGCGGCAACGTGCCATCTTCCTGTGGCCGAGCTTTGTGAACCCCCAGCGTTATGGGCTCAACATCTCGCACTCGCCGCCAGCGCGAAGGATCCTCAAGCCAAGGCGGCAAACCCTCAGATGCACCCAGGTAATTTAGGTGCTCGATGTTATATTGTGGTCCCTGACCCTGCTGATAAATCCGACTATGTTCATCGGCGCTGCCATATATATTCACGGACATCGTCGCTAGTTTTATCTCGCGCGTCGACTACAAGTTGTATTGCGTTCCTTTGCCGAGCTGATAGACCCTCCCATGGCCACTAGCTTGTGCCTTCATTTCGACTACGCCATTGTCAATCCCTGAGGCCATAGGGCCGAACTCCTCAAGTAGACTTTGAATTCCTGCCGCCGCGTTCGGGTTGACGATGAGTAGACGCCTAAAGCGCGCCTGCCAATGATCGATGATTTCAGAACTGAGCTCGTCACCTTTATACTTAGATTCTGCCAAATCAGTACTGGTTTCCTCGAGCTCGGCACCTACCGCCACACTCGCCGCAGGATAGAACCGTTTATAGAGATCAATCACCGCTCCTTTCGCCCGGTTCCAGCTTTCAGTGGCAGCGAGCGTCACGAGTGTCGTCGCTCCAGAGGTTGCGAGCGCGGCAAGTTCGGCGTCCATGATCCCCCATCAGATTAAAACAGGATATTTCCGTGGCACTGAGAGTACGACCGGCTGTACCTCAAGTCCGAAGAATCTATGATTCGGACATGTAAAAATGTTTATTTTTGCTTTCCATAAATCTTGGCTATCCACATCGAACTAGAAGGATCCCGTGCTTCTCATATCGAAGGTCGAGTTTGCACGACGTGCGATAAGGCCTTACACCAGCATGAACATGCCTAATGGTAATCGTTTCTCGCCTGTGGCGATCGATTGCTCGCCAGCGGCCGACCGGTTCGGGCCGGGACCGGCCCGCAGAGGCCGCACGCCCGGCCCGAGGGCCTGTTGGCCGCCGGCGAACCGCGTAGCGGGGCGCCCTTGAAGACGTAGAGAAAGTCCTCACCGATCGGCGGTACCTTCCGGCGGTACCTTCCGGTGTCGCGTCCCAGTCTTGGGGTCGTTGGCTCCTAGACTCGCGCGGCGTCGGCTACTGCTACCCATGCCATGGTTCGCTCGGCGTCGACGCCGATCTGGCGGGAGAGACGCTCGGCGATGTCCCCCGGCCGGGCTTGCCCGGCGATCTTCAATGCAGCTACTGCGGCGTCATATTCGACTTCCCCACTCATGCCGCGGGGATCGATGAGCATCAGTCCATTGCCACCGACAAGGATGTTGCCTGACGAGGCGTCGCCGTGGCAGAGACCATCGTTCCCACCAGCACGTAGGTCTTTGAGGATGGCCAGAGCATTCCGGCGCTGGTGGATCGGTGCGACGCTCCTGTTTGGTGCCAGGTCGGCCAGTTCGTCGTCTTCGAGCCGACCTTGTATCCAGTCAGCTAGTGAGGGCATCGGGCACGGAGCCGGTTGACCGACCATCGGCCGGAGCACGGCCGCCAGAGCGGCGGAGACATCCGGGCCGGAGCGGCAATCGGTAACGCGATCACCAGGGCGAACCCGATCCATGATGACCCACGTCCCTCTGGTCGTGGAGGCGACTTCGTGGACCTTGGGCGCTATCTGGAGCGATGCGAGCGTTTGGGAGACCATCGCCTGCTGTGGACCGGCAGGATCAGGACTCGCGCGCATGATCAGGGGTCCTGTTGGGGTGTCTGATGCGACCACGAACCCGTACCTGGCGGGCATGACGGCCTGGGGTGTTGCGTGGTAGCGGGTGCAGATGGCGGACAGTTCGCGTTCGGCGCTGGTGACCCATTCCGCCGCGTTGCCCGGCCAACGGTCGGCCACGGCGCGGACCACCTCGGCCGGTATTCGCAAGCGCATGTTCATTTATCGTCCGGTGTGCCCGTGCGGTGGCCGGTTGGACTACCTGCGCCGTCGTCTGTCAGCGGCGTTCGGATCCGCCGCCTGGTGCTCGCTTAGGTGCGGGAGGAGTTCGGCCATGTCGCTGATGATGGCGTCGGCACCTGCCGTGATGAAGCGTTCGTGCTTGCCGGGCTTGTTGGCGTAGCCGATGCTGAACGTCCCGGCATTGCGGGCTCCCTCGATGTCGCTGAGGGAATCACCGATCAATACGCATTCGGCGGGGTCGGCGGTCACTCCCTTGACGGCGCGGTTGATCAGCTCCGGGTGGGGCTTGAGTAGCCGCGGGTCGGGGTCAGTGCGCCCGACGATGGCGGTGAAGTACGAAGTGGACCGCCCCGGCGAAGTTGGAGGCCGGATCGCTTGCTTCTCAACCGGCCAGAGATGTAATACCACGTGACCGGT
>NZ_JBHLZP010000156.1:0-16331 GCF_042429965.1 Actinoallomurus acaciae | reverse complement strand
CGGCCATGAGACCGGGCATCTCGTGCTCGGCGAGCTGGATCTCCCTGCGGCCGAACGCCGCCAGCGACAGATCGGCCACCTTGTACTCGTAATTTCTCAACCCGCTCTCCATTCGCTTGGGCGATGGGACCTCTGTACGTACCTTGAAGCCCGAGAATAGGTAGGGCGGCAATCTTTCGCATAACCACCATTGATGTAATCACGCTGCGACCAAAGTCGCACACGTGTTCTCCGAACAGCGGATTTATCCACTGAAGCATCGGGTTATGTTCGGCGCAGCGGCGTCACGTGGGACTAAGCAATGCGGCCGACGGAAGACAAAGGCGGTTGATATCGAAATGAGCGAAGCACGCGTAGAAGTAGGGATAATCGGCGGCAGCGGCCTGTATGAATTGGCGGAGCTGGAGGACGCCGAGACGATCCACGTCGAGACCCCCTTCGGGTCGCCCAGTGACGACCTGGTCGTCGGCCGGATCTGCGGGCGCTCGGTGGCGTTCGTCCCGAGGCACGGACGGGGTCACCGCCTCTCCCCCACCGAGATCCCCGTCCAGGCCAACATCTACGCGCTGAAGGCACTGGGCGCCCGCCAGGTCATCAGCATCAGCGCCGTCGGCAGCCTGCGCGAGGAGTACGAACCGGGAAGCCTCGTGGTGCCGGACCAGATCGTGGACTGGACGAAGAGCGGCCGGCCGAAGTCGTTCTTCGATGACGGGATCGTCGTGCACACCTCGGTCGCCGACCCGTACTGCGGCCGGCTGCGCGAGGAACTCATGGCGGCGGCGCACAGCGCGACCGACGCCACGGTGCACGACAGTGGCACCTACATCTGCATCGAGGGACCGCAATTCTCGACGCGTGCGGAATCGGAGCTCTACCGATTCTTGAAAATGGACATCATTGGCATGACCGCCGTTCCGGAGGCCAAGCTCGCGCGCGAGGCCGAGCTGTGTTATTCGGCACTGGCACTGGTGACCGACTATGACTGCTGGCGTTCGGACGAAGAGGCCGTCGACGCCGATCTGGTCACCACTGTCATGGCGCGCAATGCCGACGCCGCGAAGCGGACGATCGTCCGCCTCATCGAGAAGCTTCCGGCCGACTCCGCGTGCGAATGTCAGGACGCCCTGGCGCACGCGATCATCACCGACCGGGCCGCCGTGCCGCCCGCGGTGCGCGAGCGGCTGGACCTGCTCATCGGCAGGCATCTCACCGGCTGATCGACATCCGACACACGAACCTGAAATGGAGGACCGTCATGAGCTATCGGCTGTTCACCTCGGAATCCGTCGCCGAAGGCCACCCCGACAAGATCGCGGACCAGATCAGTGACACGGTCGTCGACGCGATGCTGGAGAAGGACCCGCACAGCCGTACCGCGATCGAGACGCTGATCAGCACCGGCTTCGTCCACGTCACCGGCGAGGTCTCCGGAACGCTCCCCGACGTCGAGGCCCTCGTCCGGAAGAAGATCCTGGACATCGGATACGACTCGTCCGCGAAGGGGTTCGACGGCGCCTCGTGCGGCGTCGTGGTGTCGATCGGCGCGCAGTCCGCGGACATCGCGCAGGGCGTCGAGAACTCCTACGAGGCCCGTACGGAGAGCACCGATGAGTTCGACCGCCAGGGCGCGGGCGACCAGGGTCTGATGTTCGGCTACGCGTGCTCGGAGACCCCGGAGCTGATGCCGTTCCCGCTGACCCTAGCCCACCGGCTCGCGCGGCGCCTCGCCGCGGTGCGGCGCGACGGCACGGTGCCGTACCTGCGCCCGGACGGCAAGACCCAGGTCACGCTGGCCTACCAGGGCGACCTTCCGGTCCGCCTCGACACCGTCGTGGTCTCCACCCAGCACGCCCCGGACGTCTCCCTGGAGGGGCTTCTCATTCCGGACATCATCGAGCACGTGATCACTCCGGAGATCGCCGCGCTCGACCTGGCGACCGATGACTACCGGCTCCTCGTGAACCCGACGGGACGATTCGAGGTCGGGGGTCCCATGGGCGACGCCGGGCTGACCGGCCGGAAGATCATCGTCGACACCTATGGCGGCATGGCGCGGCACGGGGGCGGCGCGTTCTCCGGCAAGGACCCCTCCAAGGTCGACCGCTCGGCGGCGTACGCCATGCGCTGGGTGGCCAAGAACGTCGTCGCGGCCGGGCTGGCCGGCCGGTGCGAGGTGCAGGTCGCGTACGCGATCGGCAAGGCGCGGCCGGTCGGCCTTTTCGTCGAGTGCTTCGGCACGGAGAAGATCCCCACCGAGCAGATCCAGGACGCCATCAACGAGGTCTTCGACCTGCGGCCGGCGGCCATCATCGCGGACCTGGACCTGCGGCGGCCGAAGTACGCCCAGACCGCGGTCTACGGGCACTTCGGCCGGGAGGAGCCGGAGATGACCTGGGAACGCTGTGACCGGGTGGCGGATCTGCGCGAGGCGACGGGGATCGACGCGTGAGCACCGAGGCCCCGACCGACCGGCGGCGACTCGCCGATCTGATCCGCGACGGCATCCGGACCGTGCCGGACTTTCCCCGGCCCGGCATCGCCTTTCTCGATCTTTGTCCCGTCTTCTCGCAACCGGCCCTGCTCGGCGCACTCGCCGGCGCGATGAGCGACGCGTTCGCCGGCGCCTTCGACCGGGTGCTGGCGATAGAGGCGCGGGGTTTCGTGGTGGGAACGGCGGTGGCCTGCCACGCCGGCAGGCCGCTGGTCCTGGCCCGCAAGAGCGGCAAGCTGCCCGGACCGGTCGAGTCGGTGCGCTATGACCTCGAGTACGGCAGCGCCGAGCTGCAGGTCCAACGCGACGTCCTACGGCCGGGCGAGCGGGTGATCATCGTCGACGACGTGCTGGCGACCGGCGGCACCATGGCGGCCGCCGACGAACTGGTCCGCCGGAGCGGGGCGGAGGTCGCCGGGTACGCCGTCGTGGTCACCATTCCGGGGCTCGGCGGTGAAGATCGACTCAGCCCGTCAAAGGTGTTTTCGGTCCTACCAACCGGGAATTGAGGACAATACTCGATCCGCGAAGTTTCTTGTTTACCATCAACAACACCGGTTACAGCCCTATCTAATGGATCTATCGTTGCGGGAGGCCATACGACTTGACACCTAAAGGCTGATATGGAACCGTCCTCCTGACCACGGAGTAAACCCCTAACTCTTCGAGGTCAGACTAAAACATTCCGCAGTAGCGGATCTCCGTCCGCGGAAATCAACAGATCCGTCAATGAGGCGATGCGTTCATGCACGGTCCGAGCATCACCATCACCGCCGCCCGAGCGTATCGGCAGAGGAATGAAGCCGACGACAGCAAGATCGAAAAAGCGGCATCCGCGTCCGGGCCGGACGTGGCCAATTCACCTGGCCCCCGCCAAGCCGGACACGACCTCGTCGCGAAATCTGCCGATGCCCGTGAACGCCCGGGAAATTCTCTCCACATTGGAGAACGAATGAACGCACACGCGAGCAGCAAAACCGAGGCCTCCATTGAAGTCGTTGAAGATCGATTCACCCGCACCGAGGAGCTCCGGGAGTTAAGCCGGGACCTCCATGATCGGATCGCTCACTCGGTCCTCACCGTGCTCAACAGCCTCGAATTGGTGGAATTAGAGCGGGAGGCGACCGAGCCGGCGGCGCGATCTCGCCTGGCGCAGGCGAAGAGGTCCACCGCGGAGACGCTCGAGGAGGTCCGGCGGCTCGCCGCCCGCCTCCGCGTCATGGCCGAGCGCGTCACCCATCCTTGGAACGATGCACCTCGCAAGGTCGAGTCTTGGAACGATGCACATCGCAAGGCCGACCGCGTCTGCCGGGCCTCGGCCGAGCCCGCCGACCAGGGACGGACGACGGCGTCGGGCGACGCGCGCGAACTGCACGACGAGCTGTTCCTGGTCGTACGGGAGGCGGTGTACAACGCGGTCATCCACGCACGCGCCAAATGCGTGGCGGTCGACGTACGGGCGGACGGTGACTGGGTCAACGCGGTCGTGGAGGACGACGGAAGCGGCTTCGAACCGCATCGGCTGTCACCCGCGAAAAGCGTCGGACTGGTCTCGATGCGCGAGCGGACCATCCGCGTCGGCGGCCGGCTCGACATCGCCTCCTGCCCCTGCTGCGGCACTCGCGTCACCATCGGGATACCGCTACGGAGAGCCTGGCGTGAACACGGGGGATAGGCGGATCCGGGTGCTCATCGCGGACGACCACACGCTGTTTCGTGAGGGAATCGCGGAGATACTGGCACGGGAGAAGGATCTGGAGGTCGTCGGCGAAGCGGACTCGGGCCGCGGGCTGCTGGCGATCGCCCGGAAGATGAACCCCGACGCGATCATGCTCGACGTCGAGATGCCGGGGCCGGGAGCGGAGGCGACCGTACGGGAGATCGTCACCGAGCTCCCGGACATCCGTGTGATCATTTTGACCATGCACGACGACCCCGGGCTCGTCGAGAAGATGCTCGCCGCCGGAGCCCGGGCGTACGTCATCAAGGGTGCCACTCGCGAGGCGCTGCTGGCCGCGATCCGGGGTGCCCGGCACGACGATCAGCACGTCGTCGTCTCGGTGTCCCGGGAGACGGTGATCAGGTTACGAGAACCACCGGAGTCCCCGCTCTCACCGCGCGAGCTCGAGGTGCTGACGGCGGTCTCGGCCGGGCTCAGCAACGCGCAGATCGCCGCCCGGCTGTTCATCACCGAGGGAACGGTGAAGCGGCACCTGACGAATGTGTACGTGAAGCTCGACGTGACGACCCGCATGAACGCCATCAACAAGGCGATCGAGATGGGGCTCATCAAACCCAGGGGCTTCCGGCACCCGAAGCACTACTGATCCGGAGGGAGAGACCGATGACCGACAGCTCGACCGCGACGGCGCCTCCGATGCTCACGGGAGGTCATGTCCTCGTCGACCTGTCCGTGCTGATCGCCGAGGACCTGCCCTGCTACTGGTCGACCCATCAGCCGTTCCAGCACAAGACGTGGAACTGGTTCGAGAACAGGAGCGAGCCGAGCGGCTGCGTCATCAATCGCTCGGGGCCGTACGCGACCCGGTGGATGGCGATCGACGAGCACACGGGGACGCACCTCGACTCCCCCAGCCACTTCATTCCCCCCGAGGGGTCCGGACTTCC
The DNA here is from genome assembly GCF_042429965.1 of Actinoallomurus acaciae. Classification (NCBI taxonomy): domain Bacteria; kingdom Bacillati; phylum Actinomycetota; class Actinomycetes; order Streptosporangiales; family Thermomonosporaceae; genus Actinoallomurus; species Actinoallomurus acaciae. The sequence continues at coordinate 11,212 of NZ_JBHLZP010000156.1, read as the reverse complement.
GCACGCGGGGCCGGCCGGGGCCGTGTCGATCGACCGGGTGCCGCTGGAGCTCCCCATGGGGCCGGCCGGTGTCGTCGACGTGTCCGCGCTCGTGGGGACCGTCGACGAGCCGGGCCGTAGCCCGATCATCGACCCCCGGACCGTCACGGAGTGGGAGGAGGAGCACGGCCGGTTCCAGCCCGGCGACGTGTGCCTGTTCCGCACCGGCTGGGACGTCTACTACCAGCGCGGCGAGGCCGGTGCGGCGTACCTGCACGACATCGTCGTGACCGGGCGGCGTCCCGCCTGGCCGGCGCCCGAAGTGGACACCGTCGAACTGCTCCTGGAGCGCGGTGTCCGCTGTGTGGGCATCGACGCGCCCAGCATGGGACCGGCGCACGGGGACCGCGGCCAGGCGGTGCACGTGCGGGGGCTGAGCGAGGGCGCCGTCTACGTGGAGTGCCTGACCGGGTTGGACCGGCTCCCGCAGCGTGGCGCGTTCTTCTGCTTCCTGCCGCTGAACGTGGAGCGCGCCACCGGTGCGCCCGGCCGGGCCGTGGCCTGGCTGCCGGCGGGATGACCCGGTTACGCCCGCCGTTCGTGCGGATGGGGCCCGCGCCCCGTCCGCACGGGCCCTCATCCGCTCGCGAGCCGGCGGGCCGCCTCGTCCTTCAGCTCGGCGCAGACGTTCTTGAGCACGCCCAGCATCGCCAGTGCGGCGGGCGAGCGGTACGACCCGGGCGCCAGGGCGACGCGGATCTTCCGCGACAGCGCCTTGGCGTCCAGCGGCCGCACGACGACGTCCGCTCGGACCGTGGGCACGGTGAGCTGGGGTATCAGCGCCACTCCCACACCCGCTGCGACGAGTCCCTCGACCACGGTCCGGTCATCGGTCCGCAGCGCGACCACCGGTTCGAAGCCCACCTCGTGGCAGGCCTCGGGCAGGACCTCCAAGGTCGAACCGTGCCGGACTCCCTGGATCCAGGGCTCGTCGGCCAGGTCGGCGAGCCCGATGCTGTCCCGATCCGCGAGCGGATGCCCGAGGGGGAGGCCGATGTGAAGCGGGTCGTCGACCAGATCCAGCTGTTCGATGTCCTCGGGGAGCGGAGGCTCCATCTCGAACTGGTAGACGAGAGCGAGGTTGATCTCGTTGGCGCGCAGGCCGGCCACACACTCGTCCGGATCGCCCTGGAACAGGTCGAGCTCGATGCCCGGGTAGCGAGCGCGGAAGGCGGCGATCGACCGTGCCACCAGCGTTGATCCGGCGGTGGCGAACCAGCCGAGCCGCAGCAGCCCGGACTCCAGCCCGGCGAACGCCCGCAGTTCCTTCTCGATCGAGTCGAGCTGATGGAAGACCGACTCCGCCTGGCTGACGAGCAGCCGCCCCGGCTCGGTGAGCGAGACGCCACGCGCGCCGCGCTCCACCAGGCGCGTGCCCAGCTCTCTCTCGAACGCCGCGATCTGCTGCGAGATCGCGGATGGGGTGTAGGCCAGCGCCTGGGCCGCGGCGGTGAACGAGCCCCGTCTCGATACCTCGCGAAGGATCCAGAGGCGGCGCACATCAAGCATTTAAACACTCTAACAGGAGCTTGCAGAAAAAGTTGCTCGCCGAAAAGCCTAAGGCGGACAAAGCTCCCCTCTGGTCGCGATAGGAAGTATTCATGGCCGAAGTAGACGCGGATCGGCGGCCCCAGCGCCGGACGACGACGGAGTTGCGACGAGAGCTGGGGCTCAAGGAAGCGGTGGCGATCGGGATCGGGGGCACCGTCGGTGGAGGCATCTTCGTTCTCGTAGGCGTCGCCGGAGGGAAAGCCGGGCCTGCCGCCCTTATCGCGTTTTCCTTAGCTTTCGTAGCCTCTCTCTTCATCGCCCTCCCCTACGCAGAACTCGCCTGCCGGCTGCCGATGGCGGGCGGCGGGTACGCGTTCGCCCGGCAGGTCCTCGGCCCACACTGGGGATTCCTGATGGGCTGGATCTACTGGGGCGCCTACGTTTTCCTGTCCGGATACGTGACGATCGGCTTCGGAGGCTACCTCCACGCCGCGACCGGGTTCCCCACCACGGCGGGCGCGGCGATCCTGGTGGCCGCGTGCATCGCGGTGAACCTCCTCGGCGTCAAGGTGTCCGGAGGCGTCCAGACCGCGGTCATCGCCGCGGCGATAATCGGGCTGGCCGGGTTCTCTTTCTGGGGCCTTCCCCACGTTAGTCTCAGCCACCTGACTCCATTCGCTCCGCACGGAATCAATGGCGTTTTCCTGGCCGCACTCGTGGCATTTCTGTCATTCGGCGGATTCGACATGGTGGCCGCCGCCGGCGAAGAGATAAAGCACCCCGAACGCAACCTGCCGCGCGCAATCATGCTGACGCTGACCGGCGTGCTCTTCCTTTACCTCATCGTGGCCTTCGTCGCGGTGGGCACCATTTCCTCGGACCATCTCGGGTCGTCGACCTCGCCACTGGCCGACGCCGCCGGCGTCTTCGGCGGCGACGTCGCCCGGCACCTCATCGTGTTCTGCGCCCTCCTGACCACCGCCGCGACCGCGAACGCCATCGTCGTGGTGACGTCCCGCACCGTCTTCGCGATGTCACGGGACCGGATGCTCCCCGCACCGTTCGCCGCGGTGAGCCGCCGTACCGGATCCCCCTGGGTCGCGGTGCTGATCAACGGTCTCCTGATCGAGGGCGTGGCGCTGGTCGGCACCGTGTCGATGTCCTCCTCGACCGGCGGTTTCCTGTACGTCCTTCACTTCGTCCCGCCCCTGCTGGCACTGGTCCGGCTGCGCCGCGACAACGCCGGCGAGCGCCCCGCGTTCTCGACGCCGGCGCCGCGGATCCTCGTGCCCCTCGCATTCGCGTGTAGCGCGGGTCTCCTCATCGCCAGCGGCTTCACAGGAGTGACCATCGGCTCGGCGTGGCTCCTCGTCGGCGTCGTCCTCTACATCGGTTACTTGTACACACAGCGCGCCGACCGCGCCGGGCGGGTGGGCTGAGCGCGGGAACACCCGTGTCGAAGGATCAGAACACGATCGAGGGAGTGTCGGAGCATGGCGGCCGGTGACGACATCACGCGTACGGATCTCTTCCTCGTCGACGAACTGCTCACTCCGGACGAACGCGAGGTACGCGACCGGGTGCGGCACTTCGTCGACGAGCAGGTGCTGCCGATCATCAACGACTACTGGGAACGCGCCGAGTTCCCGTTCACGCTCGTACCCGGGCTGGGCGACCTGCGGATCGCCGGAGGCGCGCTGCGAGGCGACGGCTGCCCCGGGATGAGCCCGGTCGCCGAAGGCCTCGTCGCCGCCGAGCTGGCCCGCGCCGATGGCGGCCTGCGGGTCTTCTTCGTCGGCCACAGCCTGGCCATGATGTCCATCGGCCTGCTGGGCTCGGCCGAGCAGCGGTCCCGCTGGCTGCCGAAGCTGGCCGCGATGGAGACGATCGGCGCGTTCGCGATGACCGAGCCGGCGCACGGGTCGGACGTCTCCTCGCTGGAGACGCGGGCGCGGCGCGACGGCGACGCGTACGTCCTGGAGGGCGCCAAGCGCTGGATCGGCAATGGCACCTTCGCCGACGTCGTCGTGGTCTGGGCCCGCGACGATGAGGGCGATGTCGGCGGCTTCGTCGTGGAGACCCCGGCGGAGGGGTACGCCGCGTCGGCCATGCGCGGCAAGACCGCCTGCCGGGTGGCGGCGCACGCCGAGATCTCGCTGACCGGCGTGCGGGTGCCCGCCGAGAACCGCCTGAGCGAGGCGACGTCGTGGCGCGCGATTTCCCCGCTGATGCTCAAGGCCCGCCAGGACGTCTGCTGGGAGGCGCTCGGGCACGCCGTGGCCGCGTACGAGGTCGCGGTGGCCCATGCGATGGAGCGGCGGCAGTTCGGCCATCCGCTGGCCGACTTCCAGCTCGTGCAGGCCAAGCTGGCGCGGATGCTCGCCGACCTCACGAGCATGCGGCTGATGTGCTGGCGGCTGACCCGCCTGGAAGAGGAGGGCAGGGCGACCCTCGCGCAGGCGTCGGCCGCCAAGCTGCACACCGCGGCCGCCGCCCGCCAGATCGTCCTGGACGCGCGCGACATCCTCGGCGGCGACGGGCTCCTGATCGACCGGCACGTGGCCCGCCACCACGCCGACATCGAGGCCCTTTACACATACGAGGGAACCCAGGACATCCAAAAGCTCATACTGGGCCGCAGCATCACCGGCCGATCCGCCTTCACCCGCTGATCCGCCGGCCATCGATCGATCCCACACACGGAGGAGACTTGTGACGTTCGACCCGGTCCCCCAGCGGCCCGAGCTACCGAAGCTGGAGGAAGAAGTCCTTCGGCGCTGGAATGACGAAGGCGTGTTCCGCAGGTCCCTGGACCGGACCGCCGGGGGCACTCTTTTCCGGTTCTACGACGGCCCGCCGACCGCCAACGGGCGGCCCGGCGTTCACCACGTCGAGGCCCGGGTGTTCAAGGACGTCTTTCCTCGCTACCGCACGATGAAGGGCCAGGCCGTGCCTCGTAAGGCCGGCTGGGACTGTCACGGGATCCCGGTCGAGCTGGAGGTGGAGCGCGAGCTCGGGCTGACGCGCAAGACGCAGATCGAGGAGTACGGCGTCGCGGCCTTCAACGCCCGCTGCCGGGAGTCGGTGACGCGCTACGTCGGCGAGTTCCAGCGGCTCACCGAGCGCACCGGCTTCTGGGTGGACACCGAGGACGCCTACTGGACGCTGAGCGACGAGTACGTCGAGAGCGTCTGGTGGTCGCTCAAGACCCTGTACGAGCGCGGGCTGATCTACCAGGACCAGCGGGTCGTGCCGTACTGCCCGCGATGTGGCACCGCGCTGTCGGACCATGAGGTCGCCCAGGGGTACCGGGAGACCGACGACCCGAGCATCTTCGTGCGCTTCCCGGTGCTCTCCGGCCCGCTGGGTCCCGGCGGCGCCGGCCTCCCCGAGCCGGACGCCGAGGTGTCGCTCGTGGTGTGGACGACGATGCCGTGGACGCTCGTACCCGCCACGGCCGCGGTCGTCAGCGACAAGATCCGGTACGTCCTGGCTCGCGGCGGGCGTGCCGGTGACCACTTCGTGGTGCTCGCCGCCGACCGCGTCAAGGTCGCCCTGGGCGAGTCGGCGGAGATCATCCGCGAGGTGGCGATCGACGAGCTGGCGGGCGCCCGCTACCAGGCGCCCTTCGACTTCGTCGGCCCCGGCTCGGCCGCCGATCCGGGCGGCGACCCGGCCTCCTGGCGATTCGTCGTGATCGATGACTTCGTCGAGATCGACCAGGGCACCGGGATCGTGCACACCGGCGCGGCGTTCGGCGAGGACGACATGCGCGTGGCCCGTGCCAACGGCATGCCCACGGTGAAGCCGGTGGACGCCGAGGGACGGTTCGACGACCGGGTCGGCCCGTACGCCGGCATGTTCATCCGCGACGCGGACGCGCCGATCATCGACTTCCTCCGGGACAACGACCTGCTGGTGCAGGAGGGGACGCACCGGCACTCGTTCCCCTTCTGCTGGCGGTGCTCCTCGCCGCTGCTGTACTACGCCAAGCCGTCCTGGTTCATCGCGACCACCCGGCTCCGGGACGAGCTCCTGGCCGGCAACGCCGACGTCGACTGGCGGCCGCCGCACATCCGGGACGGCCGGTACGGTGACTGGCTGGCCAACAACGTCGACTGGGCGCTGTCCCGCGAGCGCTACTGGGGCACCCCGCTCCCGCTGTGGCGCTGCTCGGGGTGCGACCGGACGGTGGCCGTCGGATCCCGCGCCGAGCTCGGCGAGCTGGCCGGACGCGACCTGTCCGGGCTCGACCCGCACCGCCCGTACGTCGACGAGATCACCTTCGGCTGCGGGTCCTGCGACGGCACCATGACGCGGGTCCCCGAGGTCATCGACGCCTGGTACGACTCGGGCTCCATGCCGTTCGCGCAGTTCGGGTACCCGCACGTGCCCGGCAGCGAAGAGCGCTTCAAGGCGTCCTACCCCGCCGACTACATCTGTGAGGCCATCGACCAGACCCGGGGGTGGTTCTACTCCCTGCAGGCGGTCGGCACGCTGCTGTTCGGCGAGAACGCCTACCGGCGGTCGCTGTGCCTCGGCCACATCGTGGACGACGACGGACGCAAGATGTCCAAGTCGGCGGGCAACGTCCTGGACCCGTTCGCGCTGGTCGACGCCTACGGCGCGGACGCCCTGCGCTGGGTCCTCCTCGTCGAGGGGAACCCCTGGCAGTCCCGGCGAGTCGGCGAACGGGCGCTGGAGGAGGCGATCCGCCGGGTCCTGCTGACGATCTGGAACACCTACTACTTCTTCGTCACCTACGCCCGCCTCGTGGAGTGGCGGCCCGGCCAGGACGTGCCGCCGGTCGAGCGGCGTCCGGTGCTCGACCGCTACATCCTCGCCGAGCTGGCCGACGTGACCGCCGAGGTCGACGCGGCGATGGACGGCTTCGACGTGACGGCGGCCGGCCGGCGGCTCACCGGTTTCGTCACCGACCTGTCGAACTGGTACGTGCGGTGCAGCAGGGACCGGTTCTGGAACACCGACCCGGCGGCGCCGGCCGAGGACTCCGCCGCGGCCTTCGCGACCCTGCACACGTGTCTGTCCACCCTCAGCCGGCTGCTCGCGCCGATCACGCCGTTCCTGGCCGAGGTCCTCTACCGGAACCTGGTGCTCAGCGTCGATCCGGCCGCCCCGGACTCGGTGCACCTGACCGACTTCCCCGAGCCCGACGCGGCCGTGTCGGACGACGGGCTGCGGGAGGCCATGGCCACCGCGCGCCGGCTCGTCACGCTGGGCCGGGAGGCGCGCAGCAACTCCGGCATCGGCGTCCGCCAGCCGCTGCGGCGCGCGATCGTCACGCTGCCGGCCGAACTCCACGACCGCTTCGACGACGTCCGCGGCGTCATCGCGACCGAGCTCAACGTCAAGGAACTCGAGCTGACCGGGGGCGGCCGGGCCGAGCCGGTGTCGCACGCGATCAAACCGGTGTTCCGCGCCCTCGGCGCGAAGTTCGGCAAACGGACACAGCTGGTCGCGGCGGCCGTCCGGGAGGCCGACCCGGAGGCCGTCGCCACCGCCGTCCGCGAGGAGGGACGGTTCACGGTCCTTGTGGACGGCGAGGAGATCACGCTGGACGCCGAGCACGTGGAGATCGCCGAGATCCCGGTCGTCGGCTGGCAGGTGTGCCGCGACGGCGGGCACAGCGTCGCGCTCGACGTCTCGATCGATCGCGACCTGCGCCTGGAGGGCCTCGCCCGGGAGCTGGTCCGGCTCACCAACGACCTGCGCAAGCGCCGTGGCCTCGGCTTCGCCGACCGCATCACGATGACGGTCGACGTCGGCGCCGACCCGCGCGGGGAGATCGCCGACATGCTCACCGCGCACACCACCGTCATCGGGCAGAACGTCCTCGCGGACGAGATCCGGCGAGGTCCCGGCGGCGACGGCGCCGAGCGGGTCTCGCTGGCGGACGGCGACATCACACTGGACCTGCGGCTGTCCGGCCGGCAGGCGGGCGTCTGATGACGGACCGCCCGGAACCCCCGCTCCGCCGCGCACCGCGCGCGACGGGCGGGGTTCCGGGCGGCTCCTCAGACGCTGGGGACGAAGAAGTGGGTCCGCCGCAGCCGGATCAGCCCGTCGTCGAACTCATAGATGTCGGCGAACCCGACCTCGGTGCGGGTGTCGCCGGGCAGCACGCAGCTCACGCGTCCCCAGGCGGCGGCCCTTCCGTCCTCGACGACCGTGTGCTCGACGTCGTGCACGCTGGCAAGGATCTTCCGCTCGTCGTGGTAGAAGCGAAGGACACGGTCGAGGCCGTCGAGCGATGGGAATCCCGGCCGTTCATAGACGATCTCCGGGTGGAAGAACTCCGGCAGCGCGTCCCAGTCCATCGCGTCGATGGTGGCGAACATCGCCCGGAGCCGTGCGTCGTCCATCGCGTCCCTCCAAGGTCACTCGAACACGACCGTCAGCGGCGCCAGGCCATGCGTCTCGACCACGAACTCGTCGCCACGCGCCGCGGGCAGCGATCGGCCGAGCGCCCCCGAGAGTACGACGTCGCCGGGGAGCAGGCTGGTGCCCAGGCGGTTGAGCGTACGGGCGAGCCACGCGACCGACTCGGCCGGGTGACCGAGCACCGCGCTGCCCAGCGCCTCGACCTCCGTGGTGCCGTTCTGCTGGACGAGCATGCCGATCGTGCGCAGGTCGGCGTCGCGCAACGCCGCGTTCCAGGGGCCGAGGGTGAAGGCGCCGTAGGACGCGTTGTCCGCGATGGTGTCGACGAGCTTGATCCGCCAGTCGGTGATCCGGCTGTCGATCACCTCGACGGCCGCCGCGACGGCGTCCGTCGCGGCCAGCGCCTCTTCGGCGGTGCAGTCCTCGCGGTCCAGGGGCTTGCCGATCAGGAACGCCAGTTCGCCCTCGACCCGCGGCTGCAGGAACACCTCGGCCGGGACGCCCGACCGGCCCGCCTGGGCGGGGTAGAAGCGCGACTCCCAGAGTCGGCCGTAGTCGGGTTCGTCCACCCCGATCTGGTCCCGCATCGCCTGGCTGGTCAGCCCGATCTTGTGGCCCAGCACCCGCTCACCGCGCTCGGCCCGCAGCTCGGACCAGCGGGTCTGGATGTGGTAGGCGACGGCCGGCGAGTCGAGGTCGGTCGTCTCGCTGAGCGGCCGGATGGTGTGCCGCTCCTCCCAGGCACGGTCGAGCGCGCCGACGATCGCCTCGATGTCGACGGCCGTGACGTCGCCGGTCGGGGTGCCGGCCATCATCGCGTCCTCTCGGCGAGGATGAGGATGCCACCCGGCATGTCATCCTCGAGCACCTCGCGTACGGTGAACCCGCCGTCGGCCAGGGCCGCGCTCCACCCCTTCGCGTCCAGGAGCGTCTGGCGCATCAGCGCGTGCACGAGGGTGAACTCCGGAGTGAACCACGGACGGTTCTCACCGGCGGCGGGCGGCCGCACCTCGGCGATGAGCAGCCGTGCGCCCTGCGGCAGCCGCTCGGCCATGTCGGACAGGTACGCCACCAGCGCGTCCCGGCCCTGGGCGAGGATCTCGTGCAGCAGGAAGAACGTGATCATCAGCTGGGTCTCGCCCAGTGACGGAATGGCGGACAGGTCGCCGGCGTCACCGCGGACGACCCGCACCTTGTCGGTGAGGCCGGCCGCGCGCACCGCCTTGTCGGCCTCCGCGCAGGCTTCGGGGCTGATGTCCACGCCGGTGCCGCTCGCGCCGAAGCGCGAGCACACGGTCAGCAGGAATCTCGCGTTCCCGCAGCCGAGGTCGACCGCATGATCGAACTCGACCCCCTCGAGCAGGCGCAGGGCGTGCGGGACGACGTCCTTGCGACCGAGCATCGCCGCGCCGTCCGCCACCCAGCGTCCGTCGCGCGGATAGTCGACGCCGTACCGCTTCTCGCCGCTCAGGAAGGCGTCCATCCGCCGCAGCGGCTCGCCGTATCCGCCGACGAGCCAGACCAGGTAGCCCTTGTCCCGGCAGACGTCGCGCCCGTACTCCGTGAGGGTGAACGCGTCGCCGCTCTCCTCGACGAGCCCGCGCTGAGTGAGGTAGCGGAGCGAGGCGCCGAGCAGCGCGGACTCGTCCGAGCCCCGGTCCTTGACCACGGCCCGGGTCAGCGTGCCATTCTCCAGGCCGGTGAGCAGGCCTGCCATCTCGAACGCGGCCAGCACACTGCTCACCGCATATCCCTCGAAAAGGTCGAACGCTCGGCGGCCGACTTCGGCGCGCCGCTCAGTGTCAGCCGTCATCGCTGTTCAACGCCCTTTCCTTGGAGAATGACGAACAGCCACAGCCTATTCGGAGCATCCTGACGCAGGAATCCCGCAAAGACGTATGGCGCGTACCCGTAAAGGTGTAACGCCGGGTTCCACCATTGCGAGATTGTCCGCTCGCCGGGCACCCGGTCATCCTTTCTGGGATGCCCGTACCCAAGGAGCGAGATTCGTGCGAGTCGTAATCACAGGTTCCATCGCGCTCGACCACCTGATGACCTTTCCGGGACGGTTCGCGGAGCATCTGATCGCCGACCACCTGAATGAGGTCTCGTTGTCCTTTCTCGCGGACGGGCTGACGGTCCGCCGCGGCGGTACCGGAGCCAACATCGCGCTCGGGCTGGCCCGGCTCGGCCACCGGCCCGTGCTCGCCGGCGCGGCCGGTCCGGACTTCGCCGACTACCGCGCCGACCTGGAGAGCGAGGGAGTCGACAACGCGTTCGTCCGGATCTCGGCGGAGCAGTACACGGCGCGCTTCGTCTGCACGACGGACGCGGTCGGGAACCAGATCGCGACCTTCTACCCCGGGGCGATGAGCGAGGCGCGCGAGGTCTACCTGCGGCCGGTGGCCGATCGGCTCGGGGGCGTCGACCTGGTGCTGATCGCCCCGGACGACCCGGACGCGATGCTGCGGCATACCGACGAGTGCCGCCGGCACGGGTATCCCTTCGCCGCCGACCCGTCGCAGCAACTGGCGCGCATGGACGGGCCCGCCATCCGGCGGCTCGTCGACGGCGCCCGGTACCTCTTCACCAACGCCTACGAACGAGAGCTGTTGTGCCAGAAGACCGGCTGGTCCGAACAGGACGTGCTGGGACGCGTCGGCCAGTGGATCACCACGCGGGGACGGGACGGCGTCTCGATCGAGGACTCGGACGGGCAGCGGATCGCCGTGCCGGCCGTCCTGACCGAGAAAGAGGTGGATCCGACCGGCGTCGGAGACGGTTTCCGGGCCGGTTTCGTGTGCGGCATCGCGTGGGGTCTGGGTCCGGAGCGGGCGGCCGAGATCGGATGCGCCATCGCCACGCTGGTGCTGGAGGTGACCGGGCCCCAGGGATACCGGCTCGACCCCGACCGGTTCACCACCATGCTGGCCTCGGGCTACGGCGCGGACAGCGCCGACGAGATCGGACCCCTCCTCCGGACGGCCGTGCGCGAGGCCGGTGCGGTCCGGTGAGCGACCCGCGGTCGCTGCGGTCCCTGCTGGCCGAGGGGCGGCGGCTCCTCGGCACGTTCAGCATCATCCCGTCGGCCGACATCATCGAGATCATCGCGTTGAGCGGCCTCGATTTCGTGATCATCGACATGGAGCACGGGCCGTTCGGGCTGGAGACGGTGCGTGCCGGGCTGATGGCCGCGCGGGCGCACGGCCTGCGGGCGGTGGTCCGGGTGCGGACGTCGGAGGCGGCGCTGGTCGGGGCGGCGCTGGACGTCGGCGCGGAC
>NZ_JBHLZP010000155.1:16520-17091 GCF_042429965.1 Actinoallomurus acaciae | reverse complement strand
CGGGGAGTGTCTCGGGGCGGGGAGTGTCTCGGGGCGGGGAGTGTCTCGGACGGCGGGGAGTGTCTGGACGGCGGGGAGTGTCTGGGACGGCGGGGAGTGTCTGGGACGGCGGCAGTGTCTGGGAGGGCGGGGCTTCGAAACACACGCGAAGCGTGCGTACGCCGGTCGGGGTCACGCCCGATGAGCTGGTGCGGCACGTCGCGGACCAGGGTGACGCGGAATGAGCGCAGCGCCTCCTCGGGCGGCTCTCGGTGAGCGCTTCGAGGGGGTACCCGGCGCTCACGCCGATCTCCTCCCACATGTACGCGTCGCGGCCGCGCTCCGGCAGGCCTGCGGCGAGTGCGCCGAGATAGGCGTCAGCGGCGGCGTACGCGCCCATCGACGCGCCGCCGAACAGCCCGTTGACGGAGGAGAGGCAGCCGAACAGCGCGCCGGGCCGGTCGCCCAGCAGGTCGTGCGGAAGAATGACGGCCCGGCCGCCCGGACCCACACCCACAGACGCGACGGCTACGCCAGGTCGGCCTCGAGAGTGACGGCCCGGCCGCCCGAACCCACACCTACGGACACGACG
>NZ_JBHLZP010000155.1:0-16352 GCF_042429965.1 Actinoallomurus acaciae | reverse complement strand
CACGACGGCTACGCCAGATCGGCGGCCCGGCCGCCCGGATCCCCGCCCGCAGGCGAGGCGGCTACGCCAGGTCGGCCTCGAGAATGACCGCCCGGCCGCCCGGACCCACGCCCGCGACGGCTACGCCAGGTCGGCTTCGAGGGTGATGGCCGGGTCGTCCGGGTCCGCGCCTGCGGCGACCGCTGCCTGGAAGGCGGCCATGACCTCCTGGTCACGCTCGTCGCTGGTCCGTCCCGCCTTCCAGTACGCGGCCGCCTTGAGCGCCGGACGCGCCAGACCACGGTCATCCAGCAGGTGACGGCGCAGAGTGCGTACCACCTCGGCTTCGGCCGCCACCCACGCCTGCGCACCCTCGAACGGGCGGTCCAGCCCCCGTACGGCCTTCTCCAGCAGGCCACTCCCGCCCGGCGCGGCGCCGTCGCGGGTCAGCCAGACGATCTCGGCGTCCGCAGAGGCGGCGATGTCGAGCACGTCGCGATCGTCCTGGACCTCGATGAACGCGGTCACGCGACTACCCTCAGGCAGGGACTCCAAGATCGTCGCGATGGCCGGAAGCGCACTGTCATCACCCGCGAGCAGATGCCAGGCCGCCTCCGGCGACGCATAAAACTCATGGCGAGGCCCGGCAAGCCCCACCTCATCCCCCAGACCTACGCCCGCCGCCCAGACCGGGCCCGGTCCCGCGCCGTGCATGAGGACGTCCACGTCCATCTCACATGCGGCCGGATCGAAACGGCGGACGGTGTAGGCACGCAAGGTCGGCGGCACCGCGCCCTCGGCGTACGCGGGCACGCCGTCGGGCCCGACCGTCGGCAGGTCCGGACGGCTGCGGCCGGGCGGCGGAAGCATGAGCTTCCACGCGTCGGCCGGCAGCCCTCCCTCGATGCCGTCCAGGTCCTCGCCGCCCAGGGTGATGCGCCGCAGCCGCGGCGCCGGCTCGGTGATCCGCACCACGTGTGCGAGGCGGACCCGTACCTGAGGCCGCGTCCGGCGAGTCCGCCTGCGCAGTTCCTCCTGGATCGACGGCATGAACACTCCTTGATCGGTACGAACGGCCGAGGTGGGCGATATTTCCGTTCATCACGGACATCGCATCGGCTAACTAAGGTATGGCTAACCAACCTTGTTAGCAACAGCCTGTCGCGAAGCCCACGTCCGTACTCGTCGCGGGCGTCGGCAGCGCGAAGAGTACGGGAGGATATGGGCATGGCCACCGGACCGAACCGCGCCGCCTCTGGCCGGCCGCGCACCCCTCGCGTCGGCCGCCCGCCGCTGGTCGACCGGCAGTCGATCGTGCGGGCGGCGGTCGAGGTCGGCTTCGACGCCATCACCATGACGGCCGTCGCCGAACATCTCGGGATCAAGCACTCGACCCTCTACCGCTACTTCGCCAACCGCGACGAACTGATCACCGCCGCCGTGGACTCGGCGGTGACCGAGACGACCTGGCCCACCCCCGCGGGCGACTGGCGGAACGTCCTGAGCGAGTACGCCTGGGCGACGTTCCACCTGCTGGAGCGGCATCCCGGCCTCGCGGCGCAGATCAGCTCGCTCCGCATCAAGTCCGCGGCCTACGGCGCGGTCAGCCACCGCACCGTCACAGCCCTGCTCGACCACGGGTTCGGCGGGCAGGAGGCGATACTCGCCCACGACATCGTGCACGAACAGATCCTCATGTTCTTCATGGCCGGCCAGCGGCAGGGCGAAGCCGCCAAAGACCCCGAACAGGCCGCCGGGCTACGACGCGCCATGCTCAAGGACGCGCTGCCCGACCTGGACCCGCGCCTGCGCGCCCCCCTCACCCGCATCGTCACCTATCGACCCGCCGACTGGTTCTCCCGCAAGCTCGACGTCATCATCGACGGCATCGCCGCGCTCGCCCCCGAATAGCCCGGCGAACGAGCCGCCGGGCGAAGGACGCGGTCCACCGAGGCCCGGCATCAAGGAACGACACAGCCCGTTCCCCCTCAGGCCGGCCCCGACGACGCCTGCGACCACGCCGCCCACAGGGTCGCGTAGACGCCCCCTGCCGCCCGCAGTTCCTCGTGGCCGCCCCGTTCGCCGACCCGGCCGTTCTCCATGACGATGACGATGTCGGCGTGGGCGGCCTGGCCGAGCCGGTGCGCGATCACGACGGAGGACCGTCCCCGCGTGACCTGACGGGCGGCGTGATCGAGGGCGCGGGCGGTGTCGCTGCCCGCTTCGGCGGTGGCCTCGTCCAGGATCACGATGGGCGGGTCCAGCAGCCACAGTCGCGCCAGGGCCAGTTGCTGGGCCTGGCTCGCGGTGAGCGGGCGCCCGCCGCCGCCGACGGGGGTCTCGATCCCGTCGGGGAGAGCCTCGACCCAGTCGTGGGCGCCGACGGCGTGAAGAGCGTCGTCGATCGCCTCCCGCGTGGCCTCGGGCCGCGCGAGGCGGAGGTTGTCGGCGATCGTGCCGGCGAAGACATGGGTCTCCTGGGTCACCAGCGCGACGTGGTGCTGGGGCAGGTCGATGTACTCCAGAAAGACGCCGTCGAGGGCGGCGGTGCCGGTACGCGGCCGGCGTAGACCGGCGAGCAGGGACGCCAGTGTCGACTTGCCCGATCCCGTCGTGCCGACGACCGCTATCTGGCGGCCGGGTTCGAGCCGGAGGGAGATGTCCCGTACGACATCGGGCCCCTCCCCGTAGCCGAAGGACACGTTCTCGGCCGTCAGGCTCGCCGCGGTCCCGATCGGGCCGGGCGCCGGCCGACCTGCGTCCCGGGCGCCGGTGAGGGTGGTGATGCCGACGAGGCGCGCCAGGCCGGCGCCGGCCTGCTGGATGCCGTCGAAGACACCGAGGACGATGTTGATGGGACCGAAGAGGCCCGCGAAGAAGAGCGCGGCGGTCGTGGCTGCACCGAGACTCACCAGCTCGGCGCGGACGAGGAAGTAGGCGACCAAAAGGATCGCGCCGAGACCGACGAACTCGGCCAGGTTGAGGCGGCCGTAGAACCGGGTCGCCGCGCGAACGGCCCGGAACTCGTAGTCCATCGACTCGGCGGAGGCGGCCTCGACGCGATCACGCTGGGAGGCGCCGAGCCGCAATGCCCGCAGGGTGGAAAGCGCGGTGAAGCCGGTGAGCAGCGCGGAGGCGCGACGGCCGTCCGCGACGCGGCCTCCGGCATAGATCGGCCGCGAGGTACGCAGATACCAGCGCAGCGTGTGAGCCTGGATCGGGACGGCGAGAAGGCCGGCGAGGGCGAAGCGCCAGTCCAGGGCCGCGAGACCGGCCAGCGCCGCCAGGATCGCCAGGCCGGAGCCGATGAAGCTGCCCAGGGCGTCCGATGCGGCGTCGGAGACGAGCTCGGCGTCGCCGGAGACCCGCGAGACCAGATCACCGGCCCCGCCCGCCTCCACGACGTCGATGGGCAGCTCCACCGCGGCGGCCACCGTCTCCTCGCGCAGCCGGGCCACCGCGGGCAGGACGGTCCGCGCGAGCAGGACCGTGGAGCCCCAGCCGGCGGCGGCACCGGCGACGGTGGACGTGGCGAGCAGGACGACGGGACCGACCAGCACGCCCACGCCGCGATGGTCGGCGATGGCCTGGGTGATCCAGCCGATCGCGACCGGCCCCACGAGCCCCAGAAGACTCTCGGCGATCATTGTCACGGCCGTCGCGCACAGCAACGGCCGCCGTCCCCGCATCACCCGGCGGAGATAGGCGCGGACCTGCCGGCCCGTCGCGACCGGCAGCAGCACCCGGCCCGCGGACCGCGATCCGGAACCGCCGGCGGGGGACGCGTCGGTGGTGGCTCCGGTCATCGTGCCACCACCGCACGGTACGCCGCGCTGCGGGCGAGGAACGCGGAGTGCAGCCCCTCCGCCCAGACGCCGCCGGCAGGGGTGTCCGGATCCGCGGGTTCCCGGCTCTCACCGGGTCCGCGGGCGCCGGTCGGCCGGGGATCGAGGAACAGGACGCGATCGCAGCGGGACAGCCATGCCGGACTGGTCGTGATCACGAGCGTGGTGCGTCCGGTCCGCGCCTCCCGCACCCGCGCGGCGATGCTGTCCTCGGTCGCGGCGTCGACGGCGGTCGTCGGATCGTGCAGCACCAGCACCGGGGCGTCGAGGGCCAGGGCGCGGGCGATCGCGACCCGCTGCTGCTGCCCGCCGGAGAGCGTTTCGCCGCGATCGCCGACCGAGGTGGTCGCGCCGTTCGGCGCGCTGTCGATCACCTGGTCGGCGTAGGCCGCCCACGCCGCGCGCCGTACCGCCGGGGTGAGCTCGGACCGCCTCTCGCCGGCGGCCGGTGCGGTGTTCCCGGCGAGGACGGTCAGGTTGTCGGCGATGCCGCCGGGCAGCAGGACGGCGTCGTGGTAGGAGACGACGACGGCACGCCGGAGCTCTTCCAGGGGGAGGCGCGGCAGCGGAGTGCCGTCGAGCAGGATCCGGCCGTCCTCGGGGTCGCGCTCGCGCGCCAGGAGCAGCGGGAGCTGGGTGGCCGCGACGGGATCGCCGCAGACCACACCGGTCATGCCGCCCGCCGGAACGGTCATGGTGATCGCCACCGTGGGACTCAGCCGGGTCCGATCGAACCGGATCTCGCCGGCGCCGTGCCAGGGCGCCGGGCCCGTGCCGGAGCCCGTGCCGGAATCGGGGACACCGGGCGTGGTGACCGCGGGCTCGGCGACGAGGATCTCACGGATGCGTTCGGCCGACGCGAGAGCGCGGGCGTACGCGGCGCTGGCGCCCGAGACCTTCTGCATCGGGCCGATGACGAACTGCGCCAGCCCCAACGCCGACACCAGCGGCCCCAGGCCGAGACGCCCGTGGAGCGCGAGCCAGCCGCCGACACCGGCGATCACGGTGAGGTACAGGCCGGTGAAGATCGCCCCGACCGCGGACAGCGTCGCTTCGGAGGACGTCGCCCGCAGGGAGGCCCCGACCGCGGCCTGGCTGGCGCGGTCGTACTCCCCCGCGGCGTTGCGCTGTGCGCCGATCCCCTTCAGCACGCGCAGTCCGCGGACCAGGTCCTCGGCCAGCACGCTCGCCCGCGCCCGCCGGTACTGCTCGACGTCGCTGCGGCGCCGCAACAGCCGCGACACCCGGTTCTGCGCGATCAGGAGCACGATCGTGCCCCCGATGATGATCACTCCCAGGATCGGCGAGTACCACAGCAACAGCACGGTCGAGGTGATCAGCACCGCCGCCGCGGAGACCGCCATGGCGACCATGCCGGCGTAGGCGCCCACCCGGTTCGCGTCGCTGGCGGCCCGGCTGAGCAGGTCACCCGGCGGATGGCTCACCCCGCCGGCGGGTCCGACGACTCGATCGGTGAGCCACATCCGCACCTGATGACCCGTGTGCTGCTTGGCGCGCATGCTCGCCCGTGCGCCGAACCGGTACGACGTCGACAGGAACAGGAAGTCCGCGGCCAGCACGCCCAGCCACAGGGCGATCGAGGCGCCGGAGCCGTGGTCGGCCATCCGGCTGATGGCGGCGCCGATGATCACCGGCACCATCGACTCACCCAGTTGGTGGGTGCTGTACAGGACCGAGGCGGCGACCAGGTCACGGCGCCGTGTCCGCAGCGCCCGCCAGAGCAGTGCCCGTGCGGAGGCCGGAGGCTCCGGATCGGCGGCGCCGGTGGCCACGCCCCGCGCGGTGACGTCTGAGGGAGAACGGGAATCGGGCGGAGCGGACGAAGTCACCCACGCCACGTTAGGGATGCCTCACTTGTGACGTAAAGTGACTAGCGCGCCAATCTTTGTCGCATACCCGCCATCGGCCCTGGGAACGCCGCCTTCCGGGCCCCGGCAGCATCCGCGGAGACCAGGAAGACGCGAGGAGGGACAGTGGCGGCGGAAAGCGCGATCGGGCTGGAGCGATTCGAGATGCTCCGCGGTCAGGCGTTCAACAGGCACGCCCACGACGTCCATCAGCTGGCATGGGCGAGCACCGGTGTGCTCATGGTCGGCGTCGACGACCGATGCTGGGTCCTGCCGCCGAACCTCGCCCTGTGGATCCCGGCGGGGGTGTGGCATGTCACGGCGGCGCAGCGCGACACGGTGCTGCAAGGAATCTATCTCGACCCCGCCAGATGCGGGTTGGCCTGGGACGAGCCGACGGTGCTGGCGGTCTCCCCCTTCGCCGGCCATCTGATCGGATACCTCACCGGAGATCTCGACGAGGCGCCGCGCGTGCGCGCCGAGGCCGTCCTCCTCGATGTCCTCAGGCCGGTCGGCAGGGCGACCATCGAGTTGCCGATCCCCACCGACCGGCGCGCCCGCGAGGTCGCCGACATCCTCCTGGCCGACCCCGCCGACCAGAGAAGCCTGGAGGAGCTCGCGGCCCGGGTACGGTCCAGCCCGCGCACGCTGCTGCGCGTCTTCGCGGCCGAGACCGGCATGACCTTCAGCCAGTGGCGCGTCCACGCCCGGCTGCAGGTCGCCATCGGTCACCTCGCCGAAGGGCAGCGCGTCGGCCGCGTCGCCGAACTCGTCGGCTACGCCACGGCCAGCGCCTTCGTCGCCGCGTTCCGCCGGGTCACCGGCCACACCCCGGCCCACTACTTCGGCCCGGACACCCGCGCCGTCACCGGGGCCACGCGGACGCCCGGTGGCGTAGTACCGGAGGAAGGTTCACCGGCCGTGGACGAGCACCGATGAAGCGAGCCGTACCCCGGCTGCTCCCTCTCCGGAGACGCTACCGAACCGGTAGGCCCGTGACCGTACGGCCGATGACGAGGCGCTGAATCTCCGACGTGCCCTCGAAGATGGTGAAGATCTTGCTGTCGCGGTGCCAGCGCTCGACCGGGTAGTCGCGGGTGTAGCCGTTGCCGCCGAGGATCTGGATGGCCTCCTCGGTCACCTTCACCGCCGTCTCGCCCGCGTACAGCTTGGCCATCGAGCCCTCCGCGCTGCCGAAGTCCTTGCCGTTGCGGGCCATCCAGGCGGCGCGCCAGACCAGCAGGCGGGCGGCGTCGATCGACGTCTTCATGTCGGCCAGCTTGAAGGCGATCGCCTGGAAGTCACCGATCCTGCGGCCGAACTGCTCGCGGTCGCGCGCGTAGTCCAGGGCGTACTCGTACGCCGCGCGGGCGATGCCGACGGCCATGGCGCCGACGGTCGGGCGGGAGGCCTCGAACGTGCGCATCGCCGCCTGGCCGGCCGCGCGCTTGCCCTCGCGCACCCGGGCGAGGCGTTCGTCGAGCTTCTCCTTGCCGCCGACGAGGCACGAGCCCGGCACGCGCACGCCGTCCAGGATGACCTCGGCGGTGTGGGAGGCGCGGATGCCGTGCTTGCGGAACTTCTGGCCCTGCGACAGGCCGGGCGTGCCGGGCGGGACGATGAAGCTCGCCTGGCCGCGCGTTCCGAGCGACGGGTCGACCGACGCGACGACGACGTGCACGTTCGCGATGCCGCCGTTCGTGGCCCAGGTCTTGGTGCCGTTGATCACCCACTCGTCCTTGGCCTCGTCGTACTCCGCGCGGGTACGGATCGAGCCGACGTCGGAGCCGGCGTCGGGCTCGGAGGCGCAGAAGGCGCCGAGCTTGACGTCGTCCGGCGTCCCGAACATCTGGGGCACCCACTCCCCCGTCTGCTCGGGCGTGCCGGTGGCCGCGACCGACACGGCCGCCAGGCCGGAGCCGACGAGCGACAGGCCGATGCCCGCGTCTCCCCAGAAGAGCTCCTCGAACGCGACCGGGATGCCGAGACCGGACTCCTCGAACCACTGCTGGGCGAAGAAGTCGAGCGAGTACAGGCCGATCTTGGCGGCCTCCTGGAGGATCGGCCACGGCGTCTCCTCCCGCTCGTCCCACTCCTCGCCCGCGGGCCGGATGACGTCCTTGGCGAACTCGTGCACCCACTCCTTGACCTGCTGGATGTCCTCGGGCAATTCGAGCGAGAAGGCCGGGGCGCCGTCGTCCGACATGTTTCCTCCGTCTCGGGGCGGCCAAAGGCCGGACTATTGGACTCGGTGTCTCTTAAGCGTAGACCCGACGGCGTTACCGCCGGTAACATCGTGGCCAGTGTCACAGACGCGCCAAAAGAACCGTTGACTCATCCATAAGGAGTCACGAGGCTGTAACAACCGATACCCCGGGCGTGCGGTACGAGGTAACTTATTGCGCGCTCCGCCCAGGTCACTCCAGAAGAATGGGAGCTTGCGTGGGTCTGCTCCGCTCCGGCCGCCGCCGGAATGCCCGCACTCCCGTACTCGCGTACGGCGCTCTTCTGCTCGTCGTCATCGTGGCCGCCTCGCTCGTGGCCATACTGTGGCCCGGCGGGCCGCAGACCCACGTCACCGCCTACTTCGAACGTGCCACGGGTGTCTACCCCGGCACCGAGGTCCGCGTTCTCGGGGTGAAGGTCGGCAAGGTCACCAAGGTCACGCCCAAGGGCAACATGGTCGAGGTCAAGATGACCTACGACGCCAAGCGCAAGGTGCCGGCCACCGCCCAGGCCGTGATCATCGTGCCGTCGCTGGTCGCCGACCGCTACATCCAGTTCACCCCGGTCTACCGCGGCGGCGCGGCGCTCAAGGACGGCGCGACGCTCTCGCTGTCGAGCACGGCCGTGCCGGTCGAGCTGGACGACGCCAACCAGGCGGTCAACGAGCTGACCAAGGCCCTCGGCCCGCAGGGCGCCAACGCCAACGGCTCGCTGTCCCGGTTGCTCAAGTCGAGCGCGGAGACCCTCGACGGGCAGGGCGAGAACTTCAAGCAGACCCTTCAGGACCTGTCCGACGTCAGCCGGATCCTGTCCGACAACCGCGGCAACGCCACCCAGACCGTACAGAACCTCGCCAAGATCACCCAGGCGATGGCCGCGAGCGATCGTCAGATCCGCTCCTTCTCCCAGAACCTCGCCTCGGTGTCGAGCACCCTCAACGGTGAGAAGGCCGAGCTGCGGGCGGCGATCAGCAGCCTCTCGGTGGCGCTGCGGGAGGTCGCGGGCTTCGTCAAGCAGAACAAGACCGAGATCGCCGCGAACGTCCAGGGGCTCGCGCAGATCACCGGGGTGCTGGTCAAGGAGAAGGCCGCGCTGCAGCAGTTCCTGGACAAGGCGCCGGTGGCCGCCGCCAACGCGAACAACGTCTACGACCCGCAGGACGGCACGCTGCACGCGCGCCTCAACCTGCAGCAGTCGCAGAACATCGCCATGTGGCTGTGCTCGCTGGCCTACTCCCTCGGCGCACCGCCCAAGCAGTGCGAGGCCCTGCTCAAGCCGCTCAACGCCCTGGGCGTGCCGCTCAGCAAGCTCCCGGGCGTCGACCTGTCCGCGCTGACCACGGCGACGACGCACTACGACGTGGTCCCGCCGCCCTCGGACGCCTACGGCGGCAACGCGCCGGCGCAAAGCCAGAGCCAGAGCAAGAGCCCGAGCGCCACCAACCCCGACCCGACCTTCGGTGGCATCCTCTCGCCGCCGGGCAATCCCTGATCAGACGGCCGAGCCGAGCTGGTCCACCACCTCGATCATGGGCGGCCGCTCCCCGACGGCCACGTCGCTGAGCCGGATCTCGTGGCCGTCGGCGACGCGCCGGAACTGCGTGAGCGTGGTCGACGGCGGTTCGAGGCGTACGACCCGGCCCTGACGTTCAAGCCGTGACCAGGCCGTCTGCATGATCTGCCCGGACATGCCGCCGAGCGCCTCGGCGGACTGGTGGCGGTGCACACGGGTGCCCAGGTCCACCTGGGCGATCGCGTCGAGGCCGGCGTACTCCAGCACGTCGACCAGCAGGCCGAGCTCCACGCCGTACCCGGTGACGAAGGGCAGGCGTTCGAGCAGCGAACGGCGGCCGGCGTACTCGCCGCCGAGGGGCTGGAGGACGCCTGCGAGCAGGGGCCAGTGCATGTTGATCAGTGGGCGCGCGACGAGCTCGGTCACCCGGCCGCCGCCGTGGGCCACGGTCGTGCCGCCCGTCACGAACGGGCGGTCGTAGCAGGCCTTGACGTAACCGACGGACGGGTCGGCCAGCAGCGGGCCGAGCAGGCCGCCGACGAACGCCGAGGTGAACTCGCGCAGGTCGGCGTCCACGAAGACGAGCAGGTCCCCGCGGGCGACGTGCATCGACTTCCAGAGCGCCTCTCCCTTGCCGGACATCGGCGGGAGCCCGGGCAGCACGTCGTCCTGGGCGACCACGACGGCGCCCGCGGCCGCGGCGACCTCGGCGGTGTCGTCGGTGGACCGCGAGTCGATGACGATCACCTCGTCCACCAGGGGCGCGCCGTCGACGAGGTCACGGCGGATGGACGAGACGATCTCCCCGACCGTCTCGCGTTCGTCACGGGCCGGGAGCACGACGCTCACCGTCGTGCCGCCCTTCGCCGCGAGCAGATCCTCCACCGGCCAGTCCGCGGCGGAGCTCGTACGGCGGCGCAGCCAATCCTCGACCTGGGGCAGCAATGGGGGCTCCCCTCTTCCTGAGCGACTTCCGCCCATTGAGCCCTGGCACGGTTTCGCCGCCGTTTCGCCGGCGTCACACCGGCGAAACGTCATCCGGACGCGTGCTGGTCGAGGAACTCGTAGACGTCCGCCTCGTCGACGCCGGGGAACGCCCCCGGCGGCAGGACGGACAGCACGTGGGAGTGCGCGCGGGCCGAGGGCCAGGCGTAGCCCTGCCAGCGCTGGGCCAGCTCGGCCGGGGGCAGCTGGCAGCAGTCGCCGTCGGGGCAGGCCGAGGTGACCCGGCGCTTGGTCTCGCGGCCACGGAACCAGCGGGAGTGCTCGAACGGCACGCCGAGCGTGATCGCGAACTCCTTCTCGTGGCTCGGGTCGATGTGGGAGAGGCACCAGTACGTGCCGGTGGGCGTGTCGGTGTACTGGTAGTAGATGGAGAAGCGGTCGTCGGCGTTGAAGACGTGCCGTCCGGCCCACTCACGGCACATCCGCTGCCCCTCGATCGCGCCGTGCTCGTCGGAGGGGAAGACCAGCCCGTCGTTGGCGTAGGCCTTGTAGATCGTGCCGCTCTGGTCGTTCTTGGTGAAGTGGACCGGCAGGTCGAGGTGGTGCGTGGCCAGGTTGGTGAACCGGTGGGCGGCCATCTCGTACGACACGGAGAAGACGTCGCACAGGTCCTCGATGGACAGCTCCCGGTCGGCCTTGGCCTCCTGGAGGTACGGCACGACCGACCGTTCGGGCAGGAGCGTGGCGGCGGCGTAGTAGTTGGCCTCGACCCGCTGGCGGAGGAAGTCGGCGAAGTCCTTGGGCACCGCGTGCCCGAGGGCGATGTGGCCGAGCGTCTGCAGGAGGATCGTGCGGGGCGTGTGCATGCCGAGCTGCTGGCGTTCGAGGTAGATCCTCCGGTTGCGCAGGTCGGTGACGGACCGCACGGACCGCGGCAGGTCCTGGACATAGCGGAGGGAGAAGCCGAAGTTGGTGACGAGCGCGAGCAGCATCCCCTGGGAGAGCGCGCCCGCCCGGTAGCCGACGGCCTCCAGGGTCTTGGCGGCGATCTCCTCGATCTCGCCGAAGTAGTTGCCCCGGTCGTGCATCTGCCGCCGCAGCTCGGCGTTGGCCTTCCGCGCGTCCTCCGGGCTCGCGGTCGGCTTGGTACGGCTCCGCTTGACCTCCTCGTACATGGCGAGCAGGTGTTCGAGGACGTCGTTGGGCACCCGCTTACCGATCTTCAGGTGGGCCAGCCCCAGGCTCTGGTACAACGGGTCGCGCTGGGCCTCCTCGATCGCGATCTCGAGCTGGGCGCGCCGGTTCGGAGGCTGTTTGCGAAGCAGTTCCTCGATCGGGACCTCAAGGGCGGTGGCGAGCGCCTGGAGCAGTGACAGCTTCGGCTCGCGCCGGCCGTTCTCCAGGAGTGAGAGCTGCGAGGGTGCCCGGCCCACACGTTCACCCAGGTCGGAGAGGGTGAAGCCGCGAACCTTGCGGAGATGGCGCATCCGCTGACCAAAGGTCACGAGGTCTAGACCATTCGTCAAGTTCAGCGTTTCTTCTTTCTGAAAGCCCGTCACGGCTTCACAATAGCAGAATTTTCTCAGTTCTTCTTGTTACTCCCTGGTTCACTAGAGCCGACCTCGGCCCGACACTTGAGGCATACGCACCCAGGGGACGACATAGGAGGGCATCGAAATGAGCAACCGTCGCCTCAAGGGCGCAGCCGAGGAGCTGCAGCATCAGTGGGAGACCGACCCGCGCTGGGCGAACATCGATCGTGACTACACCGCCGAGGACGTCATCCGGCTGCGTGGTTCGGTGCAGGAGGAGCACACGCTGGCCCGCCTGGGCGCCGAGCGGCTCTGGCGACTTCTGCAGGAGGACGACTACATCAACGCGCTCGGCGCGCTGACCGGGAACCAGGCGGTCCAGCAGGTGCGTGCGGGCCTGAAGGCGATCTACCTGTCCGGCTGGCAGGTGGCCGCCGACGCCAACCTCGGCGGGCAGACCTACCCGGACCAGAGCCTGTACCCGGCCAACTCGGTCCCCGCCGTCGTGCGCCGCATCAACAACGCCCTCATGCGGGCCGACCAGATCACCTGGGCGGAGGGCGACGAGAGGGCGCCGTACTGGCTCGCGCCGATCGTCGCCGACGCCGAGGCCGGCTTCGGCGGTGTGCTGAACGCCTTCGAGCTGATGAAGGGCATGATCGCGGCGGGTGCCGCCGGCGTGCACTGGGAGGACCAGCTCGCCTCGGAGAAGAAGTGCGGCCACCTGGGCGGCAAGGTGCTCGTCCCGACCGGCCAGCACATCAAGACGCTGAACGCCGCCCGCCTCGCGGCCGACGTGTCCGGCGTTCCCTCACTGATCGTCGCGCGGACCGACGCCCAGGCCGCAACGCTGATCACGAGTGACGTGGACGAGCGCGACCAGGAGTTCATCACCGGCGAGCGCACCGCCGAGGGCTTCTACCGGGTGCGCAACGGCCTCTCGTCCTGCGTCGCCCGGGGCCTGGCCTACGCGCCGTACTCCGACCTGCTCTGGATGGAGACCGGCACGCCGGACCTCGACGTCGCCCAGCAGTTCGCCGAGGCGATCAAGGCGGAGTACCCGGACCAGATGCTCGCCTACAACTGCTCGCCGTCGTTCAACTGGAAGAAGCACCTCGACGATTCGACGATCGCCAAGTTCCAGCGAGAACTGGGGCACATGGGGTACAAGTTCCAGTTCATCACGCTGGCCGGCTTCCACTCGCTCAACCACTCGATGTTCCACCTCGCCAAGGGCTACGCCGAGGACGGCATGACGTCCTACGTGGAGCTGCAGGAGGCGGAGTTCGCCGACGAGGGATCCGGCTACACCGCGACCAAGCACCAGCGCGAGGTCGGCACCGGCTACTTCGACCTGGTCAGCACGGCGATCTCGCCGGACTCCTCGACGGTCGCGCTGAAGGGCTCGACCGAGGAGGAGCAGTTCGTTAGGGCTCACTGACGGTCAGGCGTCCAGGTCGCGAGAGGATCCCCCGGCTCAGGCCGGGGGATCCTCTCGATTTTGTCGCTTTCCGGCGAACACTACTTTGTGTCAAAGTTTCCGACAGAGGGCACAAGGCGGTAAGAGTTGCCCTTTCCGGTTGATCCTCTGCATCTAGGGACCGACATGCGCAAAAAACGCGTGCTGCTGGCCATCGCCACGTCGACCGTAAGCCTGGTCGCGCTCACCCCAGCAGCGCTCGCGAACACGCGACCCCAGTTCACCCCGGGTGCCACCGGCATCGGTGACCCCTACTTCCCGCTGGAGGGCAACGGAGGCTACGACGCCCAGCACTACGACGTCGCCTTCTCCTACGACCCGGCGACGCACCGGCTCGACGGCACCACCTCGGTGACCGCGCGGGCCACGCAGAACCTCTCACGCTTCGACCTGGACCTGCAGCAGCTCGACGTCGGCAAGGTCACCGTCGACGGGCGGCCCGCCACGTTCACCCGCGACGGCCAGGAACTGCGGATCACACCGCGCCACGGCATCCGCAAGAACGCGCGGTTCGTCGTGGCGGTGACGTACGGGGGCGTGCCCCAGACGATCGTCGGCTCGCCGGTCGTGTTCGGCTCCCCGTACGGGTTCGTGCACACCGACGACGGCGCCTTCATGGGCGACGAGCCCAACGCCGCCTCGACCTGGTTCCCCAGCAACGACCACCCGAGCGACAAGGCCTCCTTCACGTTCCGCGTCACGGTGCCCAAGGACCGGTCGGTGATCTCGAACGGACGCCTGGTCTCCCGGCGGACCAACGGCGACAAGTCAACCTGGGTCTGGGACGAGAAGTACCCGATGGCCACCTACCTGGCCACCGCGGACATCGGCCAGTGGCAGTTCAAGACCGGCAAGACGCCCGGCGGCATCCCCGAGACGGTCGCGGTGGACCCGAAGCTGGTCGGACGTGACCCGAACCATCCGGACCCGATGGCGTTCTTCTGGGACACCACCGCCGAGGCGACGGACCTGTGGTCGAAGACCTTCGGCAGGTTCGCCTTCGACTCCACCGGCGCGATCGCCGACCTGGCGACGTACAACGGCCAGGCGATCGGCTTCTCCCTGGAGACCCAGACCCGCCCGCTGTACTCCGACGTGCGCAACACGAACACGATCGCGCACGAGCTGGCGCACCAGTGGTTCGGTGACGCGGTCTCGGTCCAGGACTGGAACGACATCTGGCTCAACGAGAGCTTCGCGACGTTCGCCCAGTGGCTGTGGGCCGAGAAGCAGGGCGGCGCGACCGTCCACGACCAGGCCCGCACCACCTACAACCAGCACGGCGAGACCGACACGTGGTGGAACGTCGTGATCGCCGACCCGCAGCGCGACACCATGTTCCACGACCGCGTCTACAGCGGCGGCGGCATGGTGCTGGAGTTCCTGCGGGAGAAGATCGGCGACCCCGCCTTCTTCACGCTGCTGCACACGTGGTTCGAGCAGCACAAGTACGGCAACGGGAACACCGAGCAGTTCACCGCGCTCGCGAGCAAGGTGGCGCACCAGGACCTCGGCTCCTTCTTCCACACGTGGCTGTACTCCCCCGGCAGGCCTCCGCTGCCCCAGAGCTGACCGGCCGGTCCGCACCGCCGCCCGCCACGCCGTAAACGTGTGGCGGGCGGCGCCGTCTCGCCCGTACGGTGTTGGCCGGTGGTGCCGCGCGCCGCGATCTCCGGTGCGCACGGCCGGTCACGATCAGTGAGGGGAACGACACGATGCGGCTTTACGCCTGGATCGCGGCCTACGCGTTCCGGCGCCACAGCACCTACCGCATCGCCGCGTTCTCGGCGACCTTCACCAACACCGTCTTCGGCTTCATGCGCGCGGGCGTACTGATCGCGCTGTGGCACGCCCGGCCCTCGCTCGGCGGGTACGACGTCTCCGACGCCATCACGTTCAGCTTCCTCAGCCAGGCGATGATCGAGCCGATGCGCATCTTCGGCGGCGGCCTGGACCTGACCGAGCGCATCCGCACCGGCGACGTAGCGGTCGACCTGCACCGCCCCGCCGACCTGCAGGGCTGGTGGCTGGCCGACGACATCGGCCGCACCGCGTTCGCACTGGTGTCGCGTGGCACGCTGCCGCTGCTCGCCGGCTGGCTCGTCTTCCCGCTGCGCTGGCCCGCGCCCGCGACCTGGGCCGCCTTCGCCGGGGCGGTGCTGCTCGCCATGCTCGTGAGCTTCGGTCTGCGCTACCTCACCTCGCTCGTGGTGTTCTGGGTGCACGACGACCGCGGCGTGAGCGGCATCAGCATGATCACGTCGCTGTTCTTCTCCGGGCTGATCGTCCCGCTGGTGGTCTTCCCCGGCCGGCTCGGGGCGGTGGCCCACCTGCTGCCGTGGGCGGCGCTGATCCAGGTTCCGGCCGACGTCTTCCTCGGCAAGCGCACCGACCTGCTCGACGTGTACGCCTTCCAGGCCGCCTGGGCGGCGGCACTGCTCGTGGCCGGACGGCTGCTCACGTCGGCCGCGCGGCGAAAGCTGGTGGTCAACGGTGGCTGACGTGCATCACCGCGGACGCCATGCGACGGGCTCGATCGACGCGAGGTCGTGGAAGAGCCGTTCGGTCATCCAGCGGGCCGACCGTCCCGGGGCGTCGACCCCCCGGCAGCCGGAGAGCCGGATGTCGGCCAGGTCCGCGAGCGTGGACCCGGACCGCTGGAAGTACAGCCGCGCGCCGGCGCCGTCGTCGTTCGGGCAGTTGAAGTTCCCGGACGGCCACTTCGGCGCCGCCCCGATGTCCTTGGCGAGACGCCGCGCCACATCGGCGCTCCCGCGTGTCAGCGCCGCCCGGCACGGCCGCTGGTTCAGGCCGGGAAGCCACACGGCGACGACCCCGGTGGGCCGGTCACCGACGCTCACCAGCCCGTGTCTCCGCTCATTCCCGGCGCCGTGGGGGACGAGGCACGCGTGCCCCGCTCCCTCGGGCCGCGCCGACGCCGACGGGGCCGCGGACGGCGGTGCCG
>NZ_JBHLZP010000154.1:0-16359 GCF_042429965.1 Actinoallomurus acaciae | reverse complement strand
CTCCGCTCGGCCCGGCGACGGCCAGCGTCGCGGCGGCCGGCGCGGGCGCCGGGACCGTGCGGTAGCGGTCGTCGCCCAGCAGTCCGGCGAGCCGCAGCCGGCGGACGGCGGGGAGCGCGGCGAAGACGGCGAGCTGGGCCAGCGGTTCGATGAACAGCGCCGCCGTCGAGAGCCCGGCCGCCACGACGACCGCCGTCACCGCGACCGACACGGCGAATGACCCCCAACACCAGGCGAGCCACCGCCCGCGCCCGGGCATCGGACGCCCCGCCGCCGGAAGGTCGATCGCGTCCAGACCGGCGGGAGGCATGCCCGGCAGCGTAGCCCCTCACCGGACCCCACATACCGACCGAACCGCCACCCCTGCACGCCCGTCGTAGCCGACGGCGGGTGGCTGGTCCCGGGGCTGACGGCGGTTCGGTGACTCTGAGGTGGTCGTGGTCTGGAGGCGGGTTGTCGTGGGCCGTCGGTTCTGAGGCGGGTGGCTGGTTCCGTGGCGGGCGGTCGGCCTGGCTCCTGCGCGGCCCGTTGCCGCTGAGGCGGGTGGCTGAGTTCCGGGCGGATGGCCGTTCGCCGACTCTGAGGTGGGTCGCCGACTCCGAGGCCGCCCGTCGGACCGGCCCTCTACGCCGACCGTCGTCGCCGAGGTGGGATCGGCCGATCAGGCTTCGCGGGCCGTCGACCCCCGGGTGCCTCGGCTCCTACGCTCGTCCTTCGGGGTCGCAGAGTCCCCTTGGTCGCCTCGTCGAAGGAGCACGCGTGAGTGAAACCCGGGTCGCCGTCCTGGACGACTATCAGCGGGTGGCCGCCTCCATGGCGGACTGGGAGGGGCTGCCCGGCGTCTCGACGCGGTTCTTCGCCGAACACATCGCCGATCCCGACGCCCTGGTGGCCGCGCTGGAGCCGTTCGAGGTGATCGTGGCGATGCGGGAGCGCACGCCCTTCCCACGCGACGTGCTCGCGCGGCTGCCGCGGCTGCGGCTGCTGGTCACGACCGGCATGCGCAACGCCTCGATCGACCTGGACGCGGCGCGGGAGTTCGGTGTCGTCGTCTCCGGCACGCGCGGCAGCGCCGGGGGTACGGCCGAGCTCACCTGGGCCCTGATCCTCGGCCTCGTACGGACCGTCGCGGCCGACGACGCCCGGATCCGGGCGGGCCGCTGGCAGGAGGCCGTCGGCCTCGACCTGGACGGTCGTACGCTCGGCGTCGTCGGGCTCGGCCGCCTGGGATCGCGGGTGGCCCGGGTCGGCCTGGCGTTCGGCATGAAGGTCCTCGCGTGGAGCCCGAACCTGACCGCGGACCGAGCTGCCGAGCACGAGGTGACTCTGGCGGACCGGCGCGAGCTGTTCGGCTCGGCGGACATCGTGTCCCTGCACATGGCGCTGGGCGACCGCACCCGCGGCCTGGTCGGCGAGGCCGACCTGCGGGCGATGAAGCCCAGCGCGTTCTTCGTCAACACCTCACGCGCCGGTCTGGTGGACCAGGACGCACTCCGGCGAGCGCTGGAAGAGGGGTGGATCGCCGGGGCCGGACTCGACGTCTTCGACGTCGAGCCGCTGCCGGAGGACCACTGGCTGCGCTCCTCGCCGCGCACGCTGCTGTCGCCGCACATGGGTTACGTCACAGAGGAGAGCTACCAGATCTTCTACTCGCATGCGGTGGAGGACATCGCCGCCTTCCTGAACGGCGCACCGATCCGCACGCTCTAGCCCACCTGGTGATCGACCGGCGTGCCCGCCCAGGAACAAGGGCGGGCACGCCGACGGCCCCCGATCAGGGATGAGACTCGCGGGTGGGTCGTGCGGGCAGCCGTACGGCCGAGGTACCCAGGCCGGTCGGCCCCAACGACGCCGCCCGGGACGCCGGAACCGCAGGCGCGGGTGCTCCGGGGGCGGCCGGCGCCGGTGGAGGGCTGGGGGGCGCCGGTGCGCCGACGGCAGGTGCTTTCGAAGTAGCGCGGACCGGTGGGGACATCGCCTCGCTTCGCAGGCGCAGGAGTTCGGGTTCGGTGTAGCGGGCGCATCGGCGGTGCCACTCCAGGATTCCGGACATCCAGTCCTTCAGGTCCTGGACGTCGCGGGTCAGGACGGCGCGGGCCTCCTCGTCCAGGCCGTGTTCCTCGAACATCGTCGGCAGGCCGTCGGTCGCGATGTGCTCGAACTGGCGCATCCGGGCGGCCATGAGTTCGGCCGTGATGTCGCGGGCGGCCATGCGGTCGACGCCGAGGAAGTTCTCGATGACCAGGACGATGTTGTGCGGCTCGCCCTCGAACTCGATCTCCTTCTGGTAGGAGAACAGGTCGTTGGTGAAGCACCCGTAGTCCTGCGCCGCGGTCTCCAGCTCGTGCATGACGCGGGTCCGGTAGATCTCCTCCGGGACGGTCTCGGAGTGGGCGAGGCGGGCCAGGCTCCTCGTCATGTCCGAGCCGAACGTCCTGCGCCGCATCTCGACGTAGTCGATCGGGTCCGGCACGCGGTTGTGCGCCTGGTTCGCCAGCTCCCACAGCCAGCTCGCCGTCATCTCCTCCACCACCGTACGGAACCGGCGCCGCGCGTCGGCCGTCATCGGGCCGGCCGTACGGCGCCACAGGTCGGCCAGGCCGCGTTCGAGCGGGTTCGCCGGCTCGGGGATCGGCGGGTCGTCCTCCAGCGGCATGAACAGGGACAGCCGGTCGCTGCAGGCCTTGGCCCCCGGCAGGTCGCGGCGCGGTCCGAAGACCGCGGGGAAGTAGTCGTCGCCGTAGGTGCCCCAGGACAGCCAGTCGGTGGACAGGTGCAACTGCTCGGGATCGGCATCGGCATGGATCATCGAGGCGCAGTGGGCCAGGTCGATGCCGATGAAGCGCTTTTCGTCCCAGACGCCGCCGGCCTCCACACCCGGTACCGAGTCGAAGAAGCCCATGGCCCGCGCCCAGCCCACGGAGTAGCGCCGCGCGTCGTCGATGTGCGGGCTCATGCGGAACGTGAACGGCATGGACAGCTCCGGCAGCGGCAGGTGGCCGACCGGCTCGAACGGGCGGAAGGAGTGTTGCCGGATGCGGTGCCGCAGGCCCATCGCGACGGTGGCGGCCGAGGTGCCCAGGCCGGTCGGCCCGGACGGCAGGGAGGAGGCGTCGTTCATGTACCGGCTGGACCGGGCGTGCCACTCCTGCCCGCCGGACTGCCAGTCCTGCAGGCCCTTGACGTACGCGGCGACCGCGGCCTGGTCGGCCGGGGACGCGCCGTGGTCGGCCAGCAGGCTCGGCACCTCGGTCAGCGCGGTGGTCTCGAACTGCTGGAGCCGTGACGTCAGCAGGTCGTTGACCAACTCGGCGGCGTCCTGCGTCGGGCAGTCGAAGAAGCGCTCGAAGACCAGCACGGCGTTGGAGTTCTCCCCCTCCTGCCGGACCTCGCGCTCGTAGGAGTACAGGTCGTTGCGCAGGTGGACGGCGTCGGCGAAAGTGTCCGACAGCACCTGCATCGGGCGGGTGCGGGCGAAGGGCTCGGGCAGTTCCGCGCCCGCGGCGTACTCCACGAGATCGGCCGACCAGGGGGCGCCGCCGACGCGCCGCCGCATCTGGACGTACTCGATCGGGTTGGCGATCCGGCCCTGGTCGATGTTGTCCAGCTCCCACATCGACTCGACCATCAGGTTGTGGGTGCTGAGCGTGAACCGGCGCCGCCAGCCGTCCGACATCGCCGGGACGGTGCGCTCCCACAGGTCCTTCAGCC
Source organism: Actinoallomurus acaciae (assembly GCF_042429965.1). Taxonomy (NCBI): domain Bacteria; kingdom Bacillati; phylum Actinomycetota; class Actinomycetes; order Streptosporangiales; family Thermomonosporaceae; genus Actinoallomurus; species Actinoallomurus acaciae. The sequence goes on along the minus strand of NZ_JBHLZP010000154.1, from coordinate 12,648 downwards.
CGGCCTCGGCGGCGTTCTCCGGCTCCGGTGAGGTCTCGCCGTCGGCGGTCATGAACAGTTCGAGCCGGTCGACGTACGCCTTGGCGGCCGGGAGATCTCGGGAGTACTTGAAATCTTCGAGGAACTGATCATCGAAGAAGAACACCCAGACGTACCAGTCGGTGATCAGATCCAGGGTCGGGCCGTCGCAGTCCGGATGGGTATAGGCGCACATCAAGCCGTAATCCATGCGCGCCAGATCCGTTTCATCCCAGATGAGCCCGCCTCCGGGCTTGGGGGAGTCGAGCATTCCCATCTTTCGGGCCCAGGTGGTGCTGTGCTCTCGTGAACGCTCCAGGTTCGGGTTGATTCGGGCGGGATATGGCATATAGAAGTCAGGCATCACGAAAGGCTGCATGGAAAAAGGCTTACCCCGTGGCGACGTCGGTAATACCCGGATCAAGAAATGGCAATGTGATCCTTTTTTGTGTTGCGGACAATTGTCGCCAATGTCGACATCGCCCGTTCTGTAGAGAACGGGCGACGTCGGCTGCCGGTCAGAAGGGCAGCTTGCCGGGCGGGGACGGCTTCTTGTCCGTCCACGCCGATCCCCGCGCGACGTGATAGTTGATCACGAAGCCGGGACGCTGCTTGGCGTACTCGCCGCCGGGCTTGGTGAGCACGTCCTCCGTGCCGAGGAACTCCCCGTCCTCACTGAAGATGATCTCGGTGCGGCTGCCGTACCCGTGGTACAGCGAGCCGCCGGTCGGCCAGTCGGCGGCGAACGCGATGCCCTTCCGCCCGAGCGGGTCGGTGACGGTGCCCACCGAGTAGACCCCCGGGAGCTTCGGCACCATCCGCATGATGCCGGCCCGGAGCTTGGGCGGCACCGGCGCGCTCATCAGGTCCTCGGAGACGTCGAGCATTCGCTGCGCCGGGTTCTCGCCGTGCTGGAGGTAGTTCTGTCGCAGCTGATCGGGGTCGGTGGACAATTGCCGTAGCTGCTCGAAGGTCACGCCGTTGGCTTTGGACTTGCCGCCCATGCCGGAAAAGAAGAATTGACCGCCGGGCCTGGCCTGCGGATGGTCGGCCTCCCAGCGCCCGGCCGACCGGGAATAGGTCTGGTAGTGGTCGTTGGACCAGACGCGGAAGCTGGTCGGCGACCCGGCCTTGAGCCAGGCGGCCTTGTCCTCGGGGGTCTGCGGCCGCGCGGGCAGGTCACGGCCGTAGAACAGGTTGCCGCCCCCGGCCTTGACGGCGGTCCACTCGAAGGTCTCCGTCGCCGCGCCGGTGATCGCGTAGTTCCCGGTCTTCGCCGAGACGATGTAGGACTGGCCCGAGACGGTGTCGGAGGTCCAGTACCGGCCCAGCGGCTGCGACTCGGCCTTGTCGGCGGCCAACATGATCGGCTGACCGCCCACCTTGCCGTCGCCGGGCGTCTTCTCCGGCGCGGAGGATCCACTCTGGTGTCCGGTCAGCGTGACGGCCACCGCCGCGGCCGCGCCGACCGCCACGACGCCGATCGCCAGCCGCCTCACCGGCACCCGCGCCGACCTCCGGCGCCGCGAGTCCTCGACGGGCTGAGACAGGGCCTTGTCCAGGTCACGGTAGCGGCGGTCCGCGTCGGGAGCGGCCTCCAGGTCCGCCGGTCGCGCCGCGGCCAGCGCGTCCAGGATCTTCATCGTGTCGTCTCCATTCGGTAGGCGGTGGCCTGGCGGCGTACGGGCGTGGGCGTCTCGTCGGTCATCGCCCGGTCGAGCCGTTTGCGTGCTCGGTGCAGCCGTACGAAGTAGGTGGCACGCGAGCAGCCGATGACCTTCGCGGCCTCGTCGGTCGGCAGGCCGTGCCAGGCCGCGAGCGTCAGCAGTTCTCGATCGGCGTCCGAGAGCGTCGCCAGCGCTCGCAGCACCGAGGTTCGCTCCTCCACGTCCTCCCCGATGTCGGGCACGGAGGAGGTCCAGTGCCGCAGCTCGGCGGCCAGCGACTCCTCGCGGGCCTGGGCGCGGTAGTTCTCCCGCAGGACGTTGCGCGCGATCCCGAAGATCCAGGGCAAGGGCGGGTCCGGCAGGTCGTGGAGACGCCGCCAGACGACGCAGAACGTCTCGCTCGTCACCTCCTCGGCGAGCATGCGTCCCGTACGGCTCACCGCGTAGGCGTGCACGCGCGGATACAACTCGTCGTATAGGGCGGTGAATCGGCCGACCGCGTCTTGGTCTGTCACCATCGGGCCCCTTCGTAGTGGTTGGTGCCTTTCATGTGTGCAGTGACGGGTGGGACCGGTTTCTTACATGTCGGCACGCTACGTTTATCGGACGTCTTCCAGGGAGGAATCGCGTGTCCGGAAAGCGTGCGCTCGTCACCGGTGGATCGCGGGGCATCGGCGCGGCCGTGGCCGCGCGGCTGGCGGCCGATGGCTTCACCGTCGCCGTCCACTGCGGATCCGACGTCACCGCCGCGCGGTCCGTCGCCGCCGGGCTTCCGGGCGAGGGTCACGTCGTCGTCGCCGGCGACCTCGCCGATCCGGCGCAGGTCGAGCGGTTCGTCGCGGAGGCGATCGCCGGGCTCGGCGGTGTGGACGTGCTGGTCAACAATGCGGCGGTCCACGGCCACCAGCCGATCGACGCGACGTCGTACGAGGAGTGGCACGAGGGCTGGCGGCGTGTCATCGACGTCAACGTGCACGGCACCGCCAACGTGACCTGGTGCGTCGCCGACCACCTGCGCACCCGGCCGGAGGGCGCCGAGGGCGCGCGGATCATCAACGTCGGCTCGCGCGGTGCCTACCGCGGTGAGCCGGTCGCCGTCGCGTACGGGGCGAGCAAGGCGGCCGTGCACGCGATGACGCAGTCGCTGGCGGTCGCCCTGGCGCCGCACGGCATCGGCGTCGCGGCCGTGGCGCCCGGGTTCGTACGGACGGACATGGCCGAGGCGCTGCTGTCGAGCCCGGAGGGCGAGGCCGTCCGGGCGCAGAGCCCGTTCGGACGCGTCGCCGAGCCGGAAGAGGTCGCCGCGGCGGTGGGCTGGCTCGCCTCGCCGGACGCGCTGTGGGCCAGCGGTGCGGTGATCGACGTCAACGGCGCCTCCTACCTGCACTAATACTTCAGCAGCGAGACCTTGGCCAGGCAGCCGTGCACGGTGACGGCTAGGTCGGAGGTGTTGTAGACGCACATCCGCAGCCGGTTCGAGGCGTCGACGCCGAACTGGCCGCCGATCTGGTCGCGGATCGTGCCGTTCTCGTCCGCGGTGTAGGTGAGCCGCCACGGGTCGTCGATGAAGGTGCCGTCGTCCTTGACCCGGGTCCACGCCACGTCGATCTTCGTGCCGGGAGTGAGGCCGCGCAGTTCGAACAGCGCGTCCGCGTTGACCCAGTACGCCGCGGTCGCGATCGCCACCGACACGCCGTTCTCGCCGTGGAGGCCGTGCTTGTCGCTGTACTCCTTGGTGAACTTGATGTCGGCGTTCGTGCCGGCGTCGATGACCTGCGTGCCGTCGACGCCGAGGCTGCAGACCAGGGCCATGTCGTCGTCTCCTCCCGGTGTGACGCCGACGCGCCACTGTCCGTAGTCGCTCTTCTCGGCCCGGTCGTAGTCGCAGTCGACGCCGCCGATGGTATGGCCGTTGCTGTACTGCTGCAGGTGGGCCCGCTTGTCCCACTTTCCGCCGGACCAGGCGTAGGTCTGCCACGCCCAGGTGGCGTGGCCGCCGTCCAGGGCGCGTTTCACCGGGCCGTACCCGCCGTAGATGCCGACCTGGCCGCGGCCGAGGGCCGAGGCGGCGCCGTCGAGGTAGGCGTTGATGGCGCTCTGCTGCCCGGACGAGGCGTCCCAGTCGACGGCGAAGTAGACGGGCCGGCCGTCCGGCATCCCGCAGTCCCGCGCCTGAGCGCGGGCGTCTGCGGCGTCCGCGGCGCCGGCCGCCTTACCGGCCAGTGCGCGCTTGGCGGTGGTCTCCCAGACGACGACGATCCAGATCCCGGCGTCGGTCAGCTTGCGGGCCTCGGACGCGGTGAGGTTCTTCGAGGGACTGTGAGACAGGTACCGGCAGACGAATCTGACGCCGGCGGACCTGAGCGCGGACATGGAGGGACGCCCGAAGGCGTAGTCGATCCCCTCAGGCACGGCGCCTCGTCGGGTGTTCCATCCTGACCTCCCGGCCGTGTCGGCGATGCGGTCAGGTCAAGTGTTGTACGAGAATGCGCGATTTGCGCGGTCTTGTCGGTAAGTGGCAAAGCTGGCGTAGGTCCACCGCACGGCGTGAGGGACCCGTGAACTCAGTCGCGGGGATGTTCGATCGTCACTGGCCGGTCCTCTACCACTACGTCGTACGCCGGCTCGGTCCGGACGTCGCCGAGGATCTGGTCGGTGACACGTTCCTGACCGCGTTCGAGCGGCGGCACCGATTCGACCCGCGTTATGACGACGCACGGCCCTGGCTGTTCGGGATCGCCACCAGGCTGATCTCCCGCCACCGCCGCGCCGAAGGCGCCCGCTACCGGGCGTTGGAGCGCAGCCCCCGGGAGGTGGCCACCGAAGAACCGGCGGACCAGGTGGCGGCGGCCATGTCCGTCGTGGCGGTCCGCCCGGCACTCGCCAGAGCGCTCGCCGACCTGCCGGCACGTGACCGCGACGTCCTGCTCCTCATCGCCTGGGCGCAGCTGTCCTATGACGAGACAGCCGCGGCGCTGGGCATCCCCGTCGGAACCGTCCGCTCCCGGCTCAACCGGGCCCGCCGCAGAGTACGCGCCGCTCTCGGCGACACCAACCCCCTGCTCGTGGAGGAGACCGTCTCATGAATGACATGGAGATGCTTGCCGCGCTGGGCGAGTACCTGGACCACGACGCCCCCGCCGCGCTTGCGCGGCAGCGGCGGCGACTGATCACGGCGGGCCGTGGCCGGCGGCGCCCGGCCCTCAGGGTTCCTCGCCTCCGGCCGGTCCTGACCGCCGGGGTCGCCGCCGTGGCCGTGGCATCCGTGGTGGGCGTCATGGTCGGCACGGGTTCCGACCGGCCGGAACCCGCCCCGCCCGCGGTCCGTTTGACCGGCGCGTCCCTGACGCTGGACAAGGCGGCACGGGCGATCGAGAGACAGCCTTATGCGACCCCCCGGCCACACCAGTGGATCTACACGAAGTCGGCTGAATACGGTGCCAACACCGCCGGCGGAGATCGTCCTTCGTTCACCGAGACCTGGGAGCGGTTCGACGGCAGGCGGGAAGCCGTGATCGACGGCGGCAGGCTCACAGTCGACCACAAGGCGGGAGGCGGCGACACCGGCACGCCCGAAGGGGCCTCCGCCCTGCTGCGGTCGCTGCCCACCGATCCGCAGGCCCTGCTCGCCACCCTGTCGGCGAAGGTCGGCGGCCAGCCGCGCGGAGACGCCGTCCCGGGCCGGGACGGCCTGCTGTTCGCCAACATCGTCCAGCTGATCCGAAACACGGGGATCGGCGCTCCGCCCAGGACTCAGGCCGCTCTGTACCGGGCCATCGCGACTCTCCACGGCGTGCGCGTTGAGAAGAACATGACGGACGGCCTCGGCCGGCACGTCATCGGCGTAACGCAGGGAAGCACCTACAGCTACGTGCTCCTCGACCCCGGCAGCTATCGGATCCTCGGGATACAGAACGTGTGGAGCGGACACCCGACCCCGACCGAAGTCCGCATGGCCAAGGCCAAGAAGCTCAACCTCGACCTGCCCAAGGGCACCATCACGTACGGCCTGGTGACCGTCACCACCGCCACCGTCGACCGCGCCGGCCAGCGATGACATCCGATCACGACGGCCTTTCGGTGGTGACCTTCCCGTGATGGTGATCGCCGAGGGAGCAGGCCGTCCGGAGCTGTGCCAGGCTGGTCGCATGCCATCGTCCCGCTCCGGAGGCGACGTCGAAGGCGTCGCCTCCCACGTCGCCGCGTTCCACGCCGCGTTCGGTCTGCCGCGCAACGACACTCCCACGGCCGACGTGCCCGCCGACCTCGCCGCCCTTCGTGTGCGCCTGCTCGCCGAGGAGGTCGAGGAGTTCGCGGTCGCCACCGACGAGCGCGACATCGTGGGCATCGCCGACGCGCTGGCCGACATCGTCTACGTCGCCTACGGCGCGGCCGTGACCTACGGCATCGACCTGGACGCGGTGCTCGCCGAGGTCCACCGGTCGAACATGACCAAGCTCGACGCCGACGGCCGGGTGCTGCTGCGCGAGGACGGCAAGGTCATGAAGTCCGACCGCTACACGCCGCCGGACGTGGCGAGCGTCCTCCGCGAACAGTCCCGCGTCCCCTAAGGCCCTACTACGCGGCGCCCAGGCGCCAACGCCTACCAGCACCCACGGTCAGGCGAAGGTGATGACCGACCGCTTGCCGGATCCGCCCTTGGCCATGGCGTCGAGCACCGCGTTGGCGTCGCGCAGGCCGACCGGGGTGAACTCCGGCAGGATGCCGTGCGCCGCCGAGAACGCGAGGGTGTCGCGCGCGTCGCGCGGCGAGCCGGACGGGTTGAGCATGGCGTGCAGCCGGTTGAGGACCATCGGCCGGGTGGGCAGCACCAGCGGCTCGGAGTCGTATCCGCACAGCACGAGCGTGCCGTCGGGCGCCAGTCCGGTGAGCGTCGCCGCAGCGGCCGAGGTGGACGGGGAGGCGTTGAGGATGACGTTCGCACCGCCGTCCCAGGCCTTGAGGGCCTCGGCCGGGTCGGTGTCCTGGGCGGCGATGAACCGCTCGGCGCCCATCTCCCGCGCCGCCGCCTCGCCCCGGTCCGACCGGCCGATGACGGCCACGCGGGCTCCCATGGCGACGGCGTAGCGGACCGCCAGCGCGCCGACACCGCCGGCGCCGATGACCGCGACGCGCGAGGTCGCGGTGGTCCCGGCCTGCCGCAGGCCGTTGAAGGCGGTCAGGCCCGCGCACATCAGCGGGGCCGCGGCGACCGGGTCGAGCCCCGCCGGCAGCGGGGTCACGAAGTCGGCCTTGAGGACGGCGTACTCGGTGTAACCGCCGTCCAGGACGATGCCCGTGATGCGCTTCTGCGGGCAGAGGATCTGCTCGCCGCGCACGCAGTAGTCGCAGTGGCGGCAGGAGTCGCCGAGGAACTGGGCGCCCACGGCGGTGCCGACCTCCGGCCACGACACACCGGGACCCGTGGCGGCCACCACGCCGGTGATCTCGTGACCGGGGACGACCGGGAAGCGGGCGATGGGCCACTCTCCCTGGAGCAGGTCCAGGTCGGTGTGGCAGATTCCGCACGCGGTGACCTTGACGAGGACCTCGCCCTGTCCGGGCTCGGGCACCTCGCGTTCGGTGATCGTGAGCGGCTCGTCGACCGCGGTGGCAATGGCCGTGAGCATGAGTGGTCCCCCGATTCTCTCGCCCCGTCGTCACGAGCGTAGACGGGCGGCCCGTACAGGAACGGCGTCAGGCCGGCAGGCGGGGGGTCTCAGCGGGTGCCGAGGCTCCACAACGTGATCGCGAGGTTCTCCCCGCAGGTGATGGCGATCGGGTGACCGGCGAGCTCGCCGAAGGCGACCGGCACGGTCGGCTCGGCGGGAAGGGGGTCGCCGAGCTGCTCGCGGGTGGTCAGGTCCCACACGCGAACGGCGCGGTCGGCGCCGCTGGTCAGCACGGTCGGCCGCCCGCCGCGTACGCCGAACGCCACGGACATGACCGCGCAGGTGTGCACCAGCGGCGCGCCCGTCTCGTGCCGGGTGGCCAGGTCCCACACTCGTACGGTCTGGTCGTACCCGCCCGTGATCGCGACCGGCCGGCCGGCCAGCCGTCCGCACGTCACCGACATGACCGAGTTCGTGTGCCCGGTCAGCGGCAGCCCGGTCGGACGGCGGTCGCCGAGGTCGAGGACGCGTACCGACTGGTCCCACGCGCCGCCGACGACCGCGACGGTACGCCCGTCGACCTGGCCGCACGCCACCGACATGACGCTGTTGTTGCGGACCAGCGGAGGGCCGGCCTCGCGGTGCTCGGTGAGGTCCCACAGGCGTACCGACCGGTCGTCGCTCACGCTCACCGCGACCGGGGCGTCGTCGAGCACGCCGAGCGCGATCGAGACGACGGCGCCGGTGTGGCCGCGCAGCGGCTCGCCGGCCGGCCTTCCGGACTTCAGGTCCCACAGGTACAGCGCGTGGTCCTGGCAGCCGGTGATCGCGATCGGGCGGTCGCCCAGGCGCCCGCAGGTCACCGCCAGGACGGCGGTGTCGTGCCGCAGCGGCGGTCCGTACTGCTGGTGCGCGGTCAGGTCCCACACCCGCGCGGTGCGGTCGTGCCCTCCGGTCACCGCGATCGGGCGGTCGCCGAGCAGCCCGTACGCCACGCAGGCGATGGTGCGGGTGTGCCCGGTCAGGGGATCGCCGATCGGCGTGCCGGCCGGCAGCGAACCCGACGTGGTCCGGTTGTTCAGCATGGACACGACGTCGGTGGCGCTGGGCCGCTTGGCCGGGTTCTTCAGCAGACAGACCGAGACGACGTCGCGCAGCGGCTCGGGCACCCCGCCGACCTCGGGTTCGTCGTGCGTGATGCGGTACATCACGCCGTGGCCGTAGTCGTCGTCGCTGAACCCGAACGGCGGCTTGCCCGTCGCGGCGAAGACCATCGTCGACGCCCACGCGAACACGTCGGTGTGCGGGCCCAGCGGCCCGCCGGTGACCTGCTCCGGCGCCATGTACGGAGGCGTCCCCCGCCGGTCGCGGTCCGGCTGGGCGATCGTGGCGAGCGCGCGGGCGATCCCGAAGTCGACGACGCGCGCGCCGTCGGGGCCGGTCAGGATGTTGGCCGGTTTGAAGTCGCAGTGCACCAGGCCCGCCGCGTGGATGGCGGCGAGCGCGGAGGCGGTGCCGGCGGCGAGCGCCGACAGTTCGGGTGAGCCGTACGGCCCGTCCCGGTGCACCCGCTCCAGTACGGATTCCCCCGCGATGTACTCGCTGACGATGTACGGCCGGCCCAAAAGCTCGCCGGAGTCGAGGACGCGTGCGGCGTAGTTCTTCACCCGCCCGGCGGCCTCGATCTCCCGGGCGAACAGCCGCCGGCCGCGTACGGTGCCGCTGAACCACGGATGCAGCAGTTTGATCGCGACCTTGCGGGCGTCCGGCGTGGTCGCGAGGTACACGACGCCCTGGCCGCCCTCGCCCAGCCGGGCGATCACCTGGTAGTCCCCGATCCGGTCCGGGTCGTCGGGGCGCCGGGGATAGGGGCCCGGCACTCTACGTTCGTCCCAGTTCGTCGATCGACTTCCTGAGGTCGTCCACCTGCACGGAGTCGCCCGCGAACTGCCGGATGACGCGGAGCAGGTCGTTCAGCCCGTTCGGATGCTCCTCACAGGTGCGCAGGATCGCGGTCATGTCGGTGCGGTCGTCGCCGGACCGCCGCGGTTTGATCACCGTCGCGAGGGCCAGCGGGAGCTCGGCGACGATCTGGTCCCGCAGATGCCGGCTGCGGAGCTGCCGCACGCTCAGCGCGCGGTCGATGACATCGTCGAGGGCGGGCGACCCGTCGGTGATCGTGACCGCGGCGGGGGCCGGGGGCAGTTGCGGCGGGTCCGGCGCCGTGGGCACGGTGGACACGACGATACTCGCATCGGTGATCGTGGGCGGCGACGCCGGCACCGGGCGGACGGGGGCCGCCAGCCCCGGCACCGTGATCCACGCGGAGGTGACGGTCTCCTTCACCCGCAGCTCGATCCGGTGGTATTCGGCCGGGTTCACCAGACCCAGGCCATGCTGGATGACGTCGTCGTGGACGCGCTCGGAGGCGATCAGCGCCAGCTCGGCGCCGGTCCGCCGCAGGATCTCCTTGAGGTGGGGCGCCTCCAGGATCCGGAACGCGTGGTTGACGGCGGTGCCGACCAGGCCTTCCGCGTCCGAGCGGGCGATGCCGGTGTGCACCGCCAGCCGGAGCCGCATCCGCGCCGGCTCGACGGAGACGTCGTTGTGCTTGCGCACCTCGGCACGCAGCCGCGCGGTCACCGAGGTCAGCAGCAGGGCCGTGTCGACGGACGGCGGGACCACGACCAGCGCGCCGTCGCCGCGGTCCTCCCGGTAGCACCCGTCGTACGGGACGCCGGTGTCGTCGAAGCTCGTGCGCAGACCCTCATAGAGCGCCGTGCGGATCTTGTAGCGATCGAGGTCGGTGCGCGAACGGTGTCCGAAGGAGGCGACGTCGCACACGAACAGCGAGCACAGGCCGTTGGGTGTCCACTCGCCGTAACGTCTGGGCATGCCGTCGCCTCGGTCCCCTGTCCGCTCACGATCCCCCGAGACCATGTAGCACGAACCGTCGCGAGCCCGTCAAGGTCAGATGACGCAGAACGTCACGGAACCGCGATGGGTTCGCGGACCTCCTCCAGGGCGAGGCGCTTCTTGATCCGTGCCACCGTCCGGGCGGGCAGCCACCGTCCCGGCCGGATCAGCAACGGCACCGCGAGCGCCGTCAACGCGATCGCGCCGAAGACGAACCACGCGGCCGCCCGGGGCTGGAGCTCGGCCACGATGTAGCCGGCGCTGAGCGCGCCCAGGGGCACCGCGCCGCTGGTGAGGAACCGGTTGATGCCGATCACCCGCCCGAGCAGATGCTCGGGGACGTGCTTGGTCTGGTGGTTGACGATGGCGACGTTGAGGAAGCCGCCCGTGACGCTCAGGCCGCCCCAGGCGACCAGCCCGACGACCGGCTGGGCGGACACGGCGACGATGAAGGTCAGCGCGGCCCACGCCACGACGCACAGCGTGATGATGTTCCGCTCGTCGCGCACGTGCTTGCCGACGCTGGGCGCGACGACCGATCCGATCAGCCCGCCGACGCCGGAGGTGGCGAGTAGCACCCCGATCCGCGCGCTGGACAGGTGCTGCTGTTCGGCCAGGACGACGAGGAGCAGCAGGACGGTCTGGAAAAGGAAGTTGCCCACCGAGCAGACGACGACGACCGTACGCAGAAAGGAGTTGAGGATCACCATTCTCAGGCCGTCGAACAGCGAGATCCGGGGTCGGGCGTTCGCGGGCGGGGCGGCCTGCTGCGGCTGGTAGTTCGTCTTGTCCATCATGAGGAGGGCGACGAGCGACCACAGGGAGGCCAGCAGGTTCACGTAATAGGGGTAGGACACCCGCTGGCCGAAGAGGAAACCCCCCAGGGGTTTGCCCGCCATGAGGGCCAGGTGGCCGCGCGCCTCGTTCATCGCGAGGGCCGTGGGCAGCTCGGCGGGGTTCACGACGCGCTGTACCGCGGTGACCTCGGCGGCGCTGTAGAGCACGAGGAAGGATCCCTCGCAGAGCGCGGCGACGATGAGCACCGGCGTGGGGTGGCCGCCGAAGCCGAGCGCGTAGACGACCAGGGCACAGGCCGCGAGCCGTCCGAGTTGGCCGACGAACATCAGCAGCCGCCGGTTGAAACGGTCCACGAACCAGCCGGCGGGCAGGTACATCAACAGGGCGGGAACGGTGCTCGCCGCGCCCACGTACCCGGCGAAGACCGGGGAGCCGGTCAGCACGAGCGCCAGCAGGGGGTTGGCGGTCGCGGCACACATCCCCCCGAACTGCGAGGCCGCTGATGCGCTCCACAGCAGTGTGAAGTCACGCCATCTCATCGGCGCTGGATTCCTCCGGAGCGACCCGCTCTCATCGACCGCTCATCCCGGTGATGAGAGCACCGTCGAATGACGGTAACCGCTTGTCCCGGCGTGTTGCCGGACAAAACGGGCATCCGCTGTATATGCACATTTTTGATGCACGCAAGGAATGGCGCTCAGGGTAGGCGCCACGCTCGTCACCTGGATACCCGGTTACGCACCGTACCAGTGCCTGAAGCGCTTCACCTGATGACCAACCGGATTCATCCAAAGACAAATGGAACGTCTGGCACGTGTTTCGTGAGCGCCGTCCGCGCGGCCGGAAGGCGCTCGTCGAAATTGTTTCAACGTGCCATGAGCCGCTCCGCCTCCTTGCGGAGGTGCTCGGGGAGCGGAGGCCGCCGGGCCCTGACCGCGCGTTCGGCCAGCCCGGCCGCCGTGTCGGCGTCACCCTCCAGCCGGAGGACCCGGGCGACGCGGAGCAGCACCGGGCCGCTGTCATCGGCGCCGTCGACGAGTTCGAGGTCCTTCGTCCCGGAGACCCCGACGCCCTCACAGGTCCTCTTGGCCAGGAACCAGGCGGCGCGGCTGGAGGGACGGTCGCCGTAGTTGACCCGGTCCAGGTCGCGCAGCGCGGGCTCGGCGCGGTTGAGGTCGGCCAGCATCTCGCCGCGTAGGCGGATCGCCTCCGGGGTCGCGCCGTTCTGGCTGAGCGCGTCGTCCAGGATCGCGATCGCGGCCTGGGCGCGGCCGGCGTGCCACAGGGCGTGGGCCAGCGCGGTCTTGACGAACGTGTCACCGGGCAACTGGGTGAGGGCGGCCCGCAGCCGGCTCACGGCCTCCGTCGTCTCACTGCCGATCTTCAACCGGCCCACCGCGGCCAAGAGCATGCCGACGTGGGTGGTGTCGCCCAGCGCGCCGAACACGGTGATCGCGCTCTCGTAGTGTTCGGCGGCTCGCCCCATCCGTCCCTGGCCGTACGCGATGGTGCCCAGCAGGCACTCGGCCGCCCCGCGCACCGGCCGGTCGGCTCCGGCCTCGCGCGTCACCGCCGTGGCGAGACGCCGGGCCAGGTCGAGGTTGCCGGCCGCGAACGCCGTCTCCGCCGCGTCGAGC
>NZ_JBHLZP010000153.1:0-16964 GCF_042429965.1 Actinoallomurus acaciae | reverse complement strand
GCTGCCCGCCACCGTCATCACGCCGCTGGCCCCCGGCGAGACGCATGAGTTCGCGGTGCCGGGCGACCGGCTGCGCGACCGGCGTCGTCCACGGCAGCAGGACCAGCGTGCGCACGGTGCGCCGGAAGCGGAAGCCGACGCGCAGGACGTGCGCGAGGACCGTCCCGAAGACCACGACGAGGACGATCGCCACACAGGTCAGGGCGAGAGTGTCGACCAGCGACCGCCAGAAGACGTCGTCGCCGAACACCGCGTGAAAGTCGCGCAGCCCGGCGAACCGGTACGACGGCGCGTCGCTCGTCGAGCGGGAGAACGCGAACGCCACCGTCAGCCCGAACGGCGCCACCACCAGCGCCGTCAGGTAGACGATCGTGGGCAGCAGGAACGCCCAGGCCAAGAACCCCTCGCGGTCCGTGAGGCGCGTCCGTTCGTCGGCGCGCGCCCGCGTCCCGCTCAACCGCCGATCCGTACCGGCGCGGTACGGATGCCGTACTCGGCGTCGAGCGCAGCCGGTCGCCCGGCACCGCGAACTCATGCGTCTCGCCGGGGGCCAGCGGCGTGATGACGGTGGCGGGCAGCCGCGCGATCACACGCGTCTCCGCGCCGATCTTCGTCACCGTGCCGTAGACGTGCCGGTCGCCGGACAGGTACTCGATGCGCTCGATCCGCAGCGGCATGGTGACGCGGGAGTCGTACGCGACGTTCTCCGCCGGCAGTAAGTGCTCGGGCCGGAAGCCGACGAGCCGGTTGGCGCGCTGCACGAGGTTCATCGGGGGAGAGCCGACGAAGGTCGCGACGAACGTGTCGGCCGGCTCGTCGTAGATGTCGCGTGGCGTGCCGACCTGGCGCAGCCGCCCGGCGTCCAGCACCGCGACGCGGTCGCCGAGCCCCATCGCCTCCTCCTGGTCGTGCGTCACGTAGATCGTCGCGGTGCCGATCTGCCGCTGGAAGCGTTTCAGCTCGTCGCGCGTTGTGGCGCGCAGCTTGGCGTCCAGGCCCGACAGCGGCTCGTCGAGCAGGAAGACGGCCGGCTCACGGACGAGGGCACGGGCCAGCGCGACCCGCTGGCGCTCGCCGCCGGACAACTGCCGGGGCCTGCGGCCGAGCAGGTCCGGGATGCCGAGCAGGTCGGCCGCCCAGCGGATCTTGCGTTCGCGCAGATGACGCGGGACGTTCTCGGCCTTCAGCGGGAACTCGATGTTGCTGTGGACGGTCTTGTGCGGGTAGAGGGCGTAGGACTGGAGGACCATCGCGACGCGGCGGATCCTCGGCGGCAGCCCGTTGACGAGCTGGCCGCCGATGTACACCTCGCCCTCGGTCGGCCGCTCCAGACCCGCGATGGTGCGCAGCAGCGTGGTCTTGCCGCAGCCCGAGGGGCCGAGCAGCACGAGATACTCACCCTGGTTGGAGGACACGTCGATCCCGTCGAGCGCGCGGACCTGCCGGTCACGGCGACCCTCGTACACCTTGACGAGGCCCCGGGCCTCGACCGCCTTCGCCACCGCGCCCGCCTCGTCGCGGCGTCTCACGGCCGGCTCGCTCTCCGGCGGTGCCGGCCACCGTGTTCGCCGCCACCCTGTTCGCTGTCACCGTGTTCGTTGCCACTGTGTTCGCCGGGTCGTTCGCTGCTCGGTGCCAACCCCCCGCCTCTCTCGGAAGGAGCGTCTCCCTCGAAGGTAGATCGGCGGCGGGCCGTCATAAAGAGGCAGTTCGGCACGGCCCGGAGCGGCCCGGAAACTCGTTCGCCAAACCTGCTTTTCCGGTGAGCGGCGCCTCACAAAGCGTGAAGCCCGAACCCTTCTGCCGGGCTCGGGCTTCAGAAAGAGCGGATTACTTGCCGGTGGCCTCGGTGTAGGCGTCGACGACGGTGTCGGTGTCGCCGTCCATCACCAGCGTGCCCTCGTCGATCCACAGCACCCGGTTGCACATCTCCTTGATGGAGTCGAGCTGGTGGGCGACCAGGAAGACGGCGCCCGCCTCGCCGCGCAGCTCGTCGATCTTCTTCGCGCTCTTGCGGCGGAACTTCGCGTCGCCGGTGGCCAGTGCCTCGTCGATGAGCAGCACGTCGTGGGACTTGGACGCGGCGATGGCGAACCGCAGCCGCGAGCCCATGCCGGAGGAGTAGGCCCGCATCGGGAGCTGGATGAAGCCCTCCTTGAGCCCGGCGAACTTCACGATCTCGTCGTACTTCTGCTTGACCTGCTCGGGCGTCATGCCCATGGCCAGGCAGCCGAGGACGATGTTGCGCTCGCCGGTGAGGTCGTTCATCAGCGCGGCGTTCACGCCGAGCAGCGACGGCTGGCCGTTGGTGTAGACGCCGCCACGCTCGGGCGGAAGCAGTCCGGCGATCGCCTTGAGCAGCGTCGACTTGCCGGAGCCGTTGGTGCCGATGACACCGATCGCGTCGCCGCGGTAGGCGACGAACGACAGCCCCTGGATCGCGCGCACCTCCTTCATGGAGGGGCGCTTCTTCCCGCGGACCACCCGGCCCAGAGCCGTGACCGCGTTGCCCTTGCCGGCGCTGCCGCCGTACACCCGGTAGGTGATGTACAGGTCGTCCACCACGACGATCGGCTCGCGGCTCGGGTCGAGTGTCACGGCCGACGGTGCCGTCGAGTCGCCGGACATCTGTGATCGCTCCCTCAGCGCGTCAGCCACGGCCGTACCTTTCCTCAGCGCGATAGAAGTACCAGAAGCCGATGACGAACGCGACAACGGCCCAGCCGATGGCCCAGAACCAGATGGTGTGGTTCATCGAGACCAGGGCGGTGTGCTGGCGGCAGGCCGAGGTGTGCGCGTCGTTCGCCTTCGTCAGGGCCTTGCCGACGAGACCCTCGCGGATCGGCGCCGCGCACTTGGCCGCCGACTTCACCTCCATGCCGTGCAGGTCCTTGCGGTACGAGGGCATCAGCGCGCGCCGCGCCAGCTCCACGTAGACGGACCCGGGGTTGGCCCCCATCAGGCGGGTGGCCCAGACGGGCAGCTTCCCGGCCAGGGCGTACATCGAGAACATGATGCCGGAGAAGTAGAGCCACGTGCGCAGGATGAACGGCAGGAGCTGGCTCAGGTCGGGCACGAACGCGCCGATGCGCGCGACGATCAGGCTCACTCCCATGTTGAAGACCAACATCAGGAGCAGTACGGGCACGATCAGGACCCAGCTGACCGCCGGGTACTCACCGAAGCCGAGCAGGATGACCACCATCACGGCCATGGCGGCGAAGAGCTGCTGCAGCTCCACGATCGTGAAGGAGAACGGCAGTGTCGCGCGAGGGAAGTGCAGCGCCCGGATCAGTGACATGTTCGTCTGGACCGACTTCGCGCCCTGCGTGATCGAACGCTGCGTGAAGTGGAAGAAGAAGATACCGATGACCAGGAACGGAATGTACTTGGTCACGTCGCCGCTGCGGCCGAGGAGAAGACCGAAGATCAGGTAGTAGACCGCGGCGTTGAGCAGGGGTGTGAGAACCTGCCAGAGCTGACCGAGGCGGGATTCGGTGTACATCGCGACGCTCTTGGCGGAGGCGAACGCCCAGATGAAGTGGCGACGCTGCCAGAGCTGACTGATGTACGAGCCCAGCGGGGGGCGGGCGGCGCTCTGCGTGAGCCCTCGTGCGGCGGCGAACTCGGCGAGCGAACGTTGCCCGTTGAGCAGAGGGGGCTCGGCGATCGCGTGCACCGGTCCGCCACCCGAGGCTCCGAGCCGTTCCGGGTGACTCATGCGGATGAGCCTATTGCAGACCGGGCCCCGGCATCGACGTTCGGTGAGATGCATGGCGAGAATGTGATCTTCGTCGTGATCGGGATGTAACCGGGATACCCAGCCCAGGTGTGCCGCCCGGTCGCCGACGATGGCACTGACCTTGGGGAACCTTGGGCATATCTTGACCGCGACGGGGGAGGGAGGCTCGCATGCCCCTGTTGCAACGAGCGGGCCGGCTCGACCAACGCGCCTTCGACGCGGTGGCCGCGGCACGGCTCCCCGGATTCGAGTACGTCCTCCCTCGGCTGTCCAGAGCCGCCGACCACTCCCTGCTGTGGCTGGGCGTCGCCGGTGGGCTGGCCGTGACGCGGCAGCCGCGGCTGCGCCGGGCGGCGCTACGCGGCGTGTGCGCGCTCAGCCTGACCAGCCCGATCGCCAACCTCGTGGGCAAGCAGCTCTTCCGTCGCCGCCGTCCGCTGATCGAGCTGGCCGGCCTGCCGACGAGCATAGGGCGCGGCACCGTGCTTCCCTCGGCGCGGGTGCGGTGGCGGCTGCCGACCTCCCCGTCCTTTCCCTCCGGGCACTCGGCGGCGGCCGCGGCGTTCACCGGCGCGCTGGCGATGGAGGCGCCCGCGTCCGTCGTGCTGCCCGTGGCCGCGGCCGCCGCCGGGGTGGCCTTCTCCCGCGTCTACACCGGCGCGCACTATCCGGGCGACGTCATGGCCGGCCTGGCGCTCGGCGTGGTGGCCGCCGCGACGACCCGGCTGGTCTGGCCCACCCGTCCCGCGCCCGCCGGGGCCGTGTGGTCCATGCCGGCCGAAGCCGTCCAGGGCATCTCACCCGACGGCGTCGGCGTCGTCGTAGTGATCAACAACGGTGCGGGCGGCGGTGACGTCACGCGTCTTCTCCGCGCCGAGCTGCCGGAGGCGGAGATCATCGAGGCCGGCGAGGACCTGGGCAAGGCGCTCGGCGACGCCGCGGACCGGGCGACCGTGCTCGGGGTCTGCGGGGGCGACGGCACGATCAACGCCGGGGCCGAGATCGCCATCGAGCGCGGGCTGCCGCTGCTGGTGATCCCCGGAGGCACGCTGAACCACTTCGCCCGCGCGCTCGGCCTGGAGACCGCCAAGGACGCGATCGAGGCCTATCGGTCGGGCGCCGTCGTCCGGGTCGACGTCGCCCGTGCGGGACGGCGCGTGTTCCTCAACACGGCGAGCTTCGGCGCGTACACCGAGCTGGTCGACCTGCGCCGGCGCATGGAGGACCGCCTGGGCAAGTGGCCGGCGCTCGCGGTGGCCGCGATCCGGGTCCTGCGGCACACCGAGCCGACGGAGGTGTACGTCGAGGGGCGGCGGTTGCGCGTGTGGTTCGCCTTCGTCGGCAACTGCCGGTACGGCTCCTACGGCGTCGCGCCGACCTGGCGCGACCACCTGGCCGACGGCCTGCTCGACGTACGGCTGATCGGCGCCAAACGTCATATCGGTAAGTCGCGGGCTGTCGCCGCGCTGCTCGTAGGGCACCTGCACCTGATGCCCGACTACAAGGCCTGGCGCGCCACCTCCCTGCGCGTGGGCGGCGCCGAGGGCTCGCTCCGCCTCGCCTGCGACGGCGAGCCGGGGACGGCCGACGAGCCGGTGGAGATCACCAAGGAACGCGCCGCACTGGCCGTCTTCGGGCCGCCCAAGGTCGCCGAGCCCAGCCGGCGGCCCCTGCCCGAGCCTCCGGCCGAAGTGGATCAGCCGGTCGCCTGATCGGTAAGATTTCGCAGGTCGGAGGGGGTGAGGGTTCGCCCTGGCCCGGCTCGGGTACGGCGGCTCACAGGGGGTCGCGCGGCGACCGCCCTATGTCAGGTGGAGCATTCCGGCGCTCCGTTTCGCTGTCGTGGCCCGAAGGAGGTCGATCCGGAACGCCAGCGCGTGGGGCGCCTGAGAGGGCTACGCGAAAGGTGAGGTCTATGCACCGCGAGAGCGACAAGCAGGGTCCGGTCCGCGACGACTACCTGCACAAGGAGACCGAGAGCCTGAGCAGGAACGGCGTCGGACGCGTCCGGGAGGGCCGGCCGGGCGGCGACGACGCGCCACCGGAACGCCATCGGACGCCATCGCGCGGCATGTCACCCGCCGACGTCGCACGTCGTGCCGCGCTGACCCGGCATCTGCCCCCCACCGTGTTCCCCGCCGACCGGGCACGGCTGCTCACCCATCTGCGGTCCCACCGCGCCCCCGACTCGGTCGTCGACGCCGTATCCGGACTGCCGGAGGGCCAGGAGTTCCACACTCTGGGCGAGGTCGTCCGCGCCATCGGACTGCTCACCGAGCATTGAGATCCGTACGCCCGGGGACGGCCGTGATGTGGCGCCCATGGCGCTGACCCGCACGTACGCACTGGGTCCTGCGGCGGGGACGCTCCGGCTGCGCACGGGCCGGAGCGGGCTCGGCCGCCGGGCGGGACACGACCTGACCATGGAGGTCGCACGCTGGTCCGGTGAGGCGGTCATCGACCTCGGCGATCCGTCCGCCTCCGCGGTGACCGCCGAGATCGATCCCGCGTCGTTCGAGGTCGTCGAGGGCGGCGGTGGCGTCGTGGCGCTCACCGCCGCCGACCGGATCGAGATCCTCAAGACCGTCCGCGAGAAGATCCTGAAGACGCGTGCCCACCCGGCGATCCGGTTTCGGTCCACCGGCGCGGCGGGCTCGCCCGCGGCGTTCACCGTCGAGGGCGAGCTGACGATCATGGGCGTCACCCGGCCCGTCACCGTGCGCGGCCGGATCTTCGACGACCGGCTGACCGGCGAGGCGACCGTCGTCCAGTCGCGCTGGGGGATCAAGCCCTACTCCGCGCTGTTCGGGCAGCTCAGGGTGGCGGACGAGGTCAAGATCGAGTTCGACCTGGCGCTGGCCGGCTGAGGCCGAAGCCCACGCCGGCCGGTCAGCGCGGGCGGTCGACGCGGGTCTCGTCCCACACCGGCTCGGCCGTCTCGTACACGGTCCCGTCGCCGCCGAACACCAGAAACCGGTCGAACGACCGCGCGAACCACCGGTCGTGCGTGACCGCCAGCACGGTGCCCTCGTAGGCCTCCAGCCCCTGCTGCAGGGCCTCGGCGCTGGCCAGGTCGAGGTTGTCGGTCGGCTCGTCGAGCAGCAGCAGCGTGCAGCCGCTCATCTCCAGCAGCAGGATCTGCAACCGTGCCTGCTGCCCGCCCGACAACGTCTCGAACGGCTGGTCTCCGCAGAAGTTCAGCTCATAGCGGGACAGTGCGGACATCGCCTCGTTGCGCAGCCGGGCGTGCTCGGTCATCAGGATCTCGGCCGGCGTGCGGCCGCGCAGCTCCGGCCGGGCATGGGTCTGGGCGAACAGGCCCGGTGTCACGCGCGCCCCGAGCCGGGCCACGCCCGTGTGCGCCACGTCCTCACCGGCCAGCAGCCGCAGGTAGTGGCTCTTGCCCGAGCCGTTCGAGCCGAGCACCGCGACGCGCTCGCCGTACCAGATCTCGGCGTCGAACGGCCGCATCAGGCCGGTCAGCTCCAGCGCCTCGCAGATCACGGCGCGCTTGCCGGTGCGGCCGCCGCGCAGGCGCATCGTGAGGTTCTGGTCGCGCGGCGGGATCTCCGGCGGCCCCGCCTCCTCGAACCGGCGCAGCCGTGTCTGCGCCGCCTGGTATCGGGAGGCCATGTCGGAGTTGTAGGCCGCCTTCTGCTTGAACATCTGGACGAGCGCCCTGAGCTTGGCGTGCTCCTCGTCCCAGCGCCGCCGCAGCTCCTCCAGCCGTTCGTTCCGCTCGCGCCGTGCCTCGGCGTAGGTGGCGAAACCGCCGCCGTGGGTCCAGACGGTCGCGGCCTCGACCGTGACGATCTGCCGCGCGGCGTGCGCGAGCAGCTCGCGGTCGTGCGAGACGAGCAGCACCGTCTTGCGCGTCTCCCTCAGCCGCTCCTCCAGCCACAGCTTGCCCGGGACGTCGAGGTAGTTGTCGGGTTCATCGAGCAGCAGGACCTCGTCGGCGCCGCGGAACAGCGCCTCCAGGACGAGGCGCTTCTGCTCGCCGCCCGACAGGGTCTTCACCTCGCGGTAGCGGACGCGGTCGTAGGGCGCGCCGAGCGCCGCGACGCAGCAGGCGTCCCAGAGCACCTCGGCGTCGTACCCGCCGGCGTCGCCCCAGTCGGCGAGCGCCTTGGCGTAGCGCAGCTGGGTGGGCTCGTCGTCGCGCTCCATCATGGCCAGCTCGGCCCGCTCCAGCGTCGCCGCGGCGTCGCGCACGCGCTGCGGCGCCGTGGACACGAGCAGGTCGTGGACGGCCGACTCGTCGCGGATGTTGCCGATGAACTGGCGCATCACGCCGAGGCCGCCGCTGCGCACGACCGAGCCGCTCTGCGGCTCCAGGTCGCCCGCCACGAGGCGGAGCAGGGTCGTCTTGCCGGCGCCGTTCGGCCCGACCAGCGCCGCCACCGACCCGTCGCCGACCCGGAACGACGCGTCGGAGAGCAGGACCCGCCCGTCGGGCAGGGTGTGATCGAGATGCGCGACTTCGACGTGGCCCACGCCGGCCAAGTCTGCGCCATCGGCCAGGGAACGCCCAAGCCGTTTTCCGCCTCGGCGGCCGGCGGACATCCCCCAGACGCCGGGAGAGACCAACTTTCTCCGGCGTCTCGACGTCCTATTCCGTAGCCGGCTGATTCCAGCCGGGCGCCATCATCGGGGGCGCTCGGCATTCCTCCCCGCGCGAAGGAATGAGGCACAGCAGTGACAGGCGCGAAATCCACTCTCGTTCTCACGGCCGCCGGGGTCGCGGTCGCCGCATGCGTCGCGGGCGCGACCCCCACGTCCGCCGCCGCCGACGCGGCACCCCTGTGCAAGATCACCGACTTCACCACGTCGCTCGGACCCGTCCAGGCGGGCGCCGGTCAGCGTTACTCCACGCTCGACTTCACCGCCTACGGCGGCAGGACGTGCGTCCTCAGGGACGATCTGACCAACTTCCAGTTCCTGGGCGAGCGGGCCAGGCCCCTGCCGACGGACGCCGACGCCCCGGGTTCGGGCAACGGCGTCACGATCGCCCCGGGAGTGGTGGGCCACCTCGACCTGCACTGGACGGTCGTGGGCGGGACGCCCTTCGTGCCCGTGTCACTGGTCTTCACCATGCCGACGGACGACGGCGCCAACGCCGCGCCCTGGACCGGCGGCCCGGTGAACGGCGCGGGCCGGATCGACGTCGGACCCCTGCACACCTGAGAGCCCGCCACGCGCCCGGCCCGTGGCGAGCCACGGGCCGGACGCGCCGGTCGAGGAGGGCGCACGCGGCGACGGCGCAGACGAAACTCCGGCTCCCGGCGGCGGGACCACGAACGCGACGGCGGCCCCGCAGATCCCGGCGGCCACGGCGGTCGCCATCCGCACGGCCCGCCCCAGGAGCACGCGCGAGGCCGGCGATCAGGCCGCCGAACGTCAGGCGGTCGTCACGACCGGGTCGAGAGAAGGCCGTTCCAGCGCGACGGCGGCCAGATGATCACGAAGGCCCGGCCGATCACGTTGCCCACCGGGACCGTGCCGTTGTGGCCGTCGTCGAGGTGGAAGCGGGAGTCCGCCGAGTCGGCGCGGTGGTCGCCCATGACCCAGAGCCGGCCGGGCGGGACCTTGATCGGCCCGAACGGCCGATGGTCGTCCTGGTAGATGTACGGCTCGTCCAGCGGGTGTCCGTCGACGATCACCCGGCCCTGCGCGTCACAGCACTGTACGGTCTGGCCGCCTACGGCGATCACCCGCTTGACCAGGTCCTTCTCGTTCGGCTGTGGGACCCCGAACGCCGCGCCGACCCAGTTCACCGCGCGGCGGACCGGGTTCGTCGGCTTGGCGACGCGTGTCTCGGGCTCCCAGGCGGGCGGGGCGCGGAAGACCACGATGTCGCCGTACTTGGGGTCGCCCACGCGATAGCTGATCTTCTCCACGAGAATCCGGTCGCCGGTGCAGCCGGGACAGCCGTGCAGGGTGCGCTCCATCGACTCGGACGGGATGAAGAAGGCCTGCATGAGGAACGTCTTGATCAGCAGCGACAGCACGAGTGCTACGCCGATGAGGATGGGTAGTTCGCGGAGGAAGGACCGGTTGCGCTTCCGGGGCTCCTTCTCCGCCGAGGGCTCGGCCTCGGGCGTGGGCTCGTCTGGCACGTTCCGTACGCTAGACCGCCCGGCTGTGTGATGGACATAAGGGGCTCGCCTGAGAGGGTCGTCCACATGGGGTGCCGTGGGCCGGTACGCTCGGCTGCGTGAGTCGGGAAGGTGTCACTCCTCAGTCTGAAGACTTCTCCGCCTGGTACAACGAACTCGTCATCCAGGCCGAGCTCGTCGACCGTGGGCCCGTGCGCGGCACCATGGTCATCCGGCCGTACGGCTACCGCATGTGGGAGCTGCTGCAGGCCGACCTGGACGGGCGCATCAAAGAGGCCGGGCATGGCAATGCCTGCTTCCCGATGTTCATCCCGGAGTCGTACTTCAAACGCGAGGCCGAGCACGTCGAGGGCTTCTCGCCGGAGCTGGCCGTCGTGACCGTCGCCGGTGGCAAGGAGCTGGAGGAGCCGCTGGTCGTGCGGCCCACCTCCGAGACCGTCATCGGCGAGTACATGGCCAAGTGGATCGAGTCGCACCGCGACCTGCCGCTGCTGCTCAACCAGTGGGCCAACGTCGTGCGGTGGGAGCTGCGCCCGCGCATGTTCCTGCGCACGACCGAGTTCCTCTGGCAGGAGGGCCACACCGCGCACGCCGACGAAGAGGACGCGATGCGCGAGACCATGTGGGCCCTCGGCGCGTACGCCGGCCTGGCGCGTGAGCTGGCGGCGATCCCGGTGGTCGAGGGCGAGAAGACCCCGAGCGAGCGGTTCGCCGGCGCGGAGCGCACCTACACGATCGAGGGCATGATGCGCGACGGCCGGGCCCTGCAGTCCGGCACGTCCCACTACCTCGGCACCAACTTCGCCAAGGTCTTCGACATCACCTACCAGGACGAGGACGGCAAGCTCGTCCACGCCCACACCACCTCGTGGGGCATGTCCACCCGCATGCTCGGCGGGGTCATCATGACGCACGGCGACGACAAGGGCCTCGTGCTGCCTCCGCGGATCGCGCCGTACCAGGTGGTGATCGTGCCGATCGGGCGCGACGACGCCGCCGAGCGCACCGCCGCGGCAGCCCGTGACCTGGCCGGTGAGCTCAAGCGGGCCGGGGTCCGGGTGCACGTCGACGACCGGCCGCAGCTGCGCCCGGGCTACAAGTTCAACGAGTGGGAGCTGCGCGGCGTCCCGGTGCGGGTCGAGATCGGCCCGCGCGACCTCGACGGCGGAGTGGTGACGCTGGCCCGCCGCCTCGGCGACCAGGGCAAGGAGCAGATCCCGCTCGGCCGCGCCGCCGAGCTGCTGCCCGGCATCCTGGAGGACTTCCAGGCCTTCCTCTACACCCGGGCGGAGCGGTTCCGCGACGAGCACACCGCCGACGTGGAGAGCTGGGACGCCTTCCCGGACCAGGTCTCCCACGGCTGGGCGCGCGTGTTCCACTGCGGCCGCACCGACTGCGAGGACGCGATCAAGGCCGACACGGCGGCGACGCCGCGCGTCATCCCGAGCGACGCGCCCGAGGAGCACGGCGTCTGCTTCCGCTGCGGCGAGCCGTCCGCGTACGGCAAGCGGATCCTGTACGGCCGCTCCTACTGAGAGCCCGGACACGCGAAGGCCCTCCCGCCGGCCGGCGGGAGGGCCTTCGCGTACGGAGCGTCAGCTCGCGATGGCCAGCTCCAGGTCCTCCTCCTCGTGCGCGTCCTGCTCGGGCTCGGTGGCCGGGAGCACGGACTCATAGACCTTGAGGGTCTCGTTCGTGATCCGCTCCCAGGAGTAGCGGGCCCGGACCCGGTCGGCGCCGCCGATCCCCAGGGCGGTCAGGTGCGTGCGCTCGGCGAGCAGGCCGCGGATCCGCTGGGCCAGCTCGGCCGGGCGGCCGGGCCGGGCGTAGACGCCGGTCACGTCGTCGATCACCGTGTCGAGGTGGCCGCCGACGGCCGTGACGACCACGGGCGTACCGCAGGCCATCGACTCGACCGGCACCCGGCCGAAGGACTGGTACGTGGGCAGGCTCACCGTCAGGTCCGCCGACCGCAGCAGGCCGGGAACGTCGGCGGCGTCGACCCGTCCGAGGAAGGTGACCCGGTCGTCCACGCCGGCCTCCTTCGCCGCGATCCGCAGCCGGTGGATGCCGGTGTCGCCGTCGAGCTCCTCGGGCGCCGGCCCGCCGGCCACGACCAGCTCGGCGCCGGGGATGCGGGCCAGCGCCTTGATGACGGTGGTCACGCCGTCCTCGGCGAACCGCCGCGACAGCATGACGATGCGGGGGTTCTCGCCGCGGGGGAGAAGGGCGCGGCCCTGCGGCGTGAACCGCTCGCTGTCGACGCCGGAGGGCACCGCGGCGATGTGCTTGCGGGTGACGCCGAGCCGGGTGAGCTCGGTGCACTCGGTCTCCGTGGTCGCGATCAGCGCGTCGACGCCACGGCCGATCGCCCGCTCCATGCGCAGGCGGGCCGAGGCGCCCTCGCCCGCGGCCCGTCCCCGGAGGGAGGCCAGGCCGTGGAAGCTCTGGACGACGGGGATGTCGAGGCCGTCGGCGGCGGACATCGCGACGAGACCGCTCAGCCAGTGGTGCGCGTGGATGACGTCGGGCCGGCTCGAGACGAGGCGCTTGGCCAGCTTGTCGGCGAACTCCCGGACATGGGGGAGGATCTCCTGCTCCGACATCGGCAGGGCGTTGCCGGCCGAGATGAACTCCACGTTCACCCGCGGTGCGAGGCGGACCCGGTCACCGGAACCGAGGCCGTCGCGGCGCGTGTAGATGGTGACCCGATGTCCCTGGCGGCCGAGCTCGCGGGCCAACTCGGCGACGTGGACGCGAACGCCCTCGTGGGACGAGGCTTCCGTGGCGACGGGGTTGGTGTGAACGGAGACCATGACTATGTTCATCGGGCTGACTCCTGAATATCCCTGAGGTGGGGGTTCGTCTGCGTGGTCGTTCGCGCCGCGCCCCGTCCGGCCGGACGGGGCAGGGCGTCGCGATGACCGAGGAGGAGATATGAGCGCCGGCTCTCGCGACCGGAGAAGGACGTGAGCGTGCGCCCCGCCGCCGGACGTGCGTCCGTGGCGGCGATCGAGGAGGAGAAGGCGTGCGTCAGCCTCGCGTTGGCGAAAAGGCTGGAAGTACGCATGCACACCCTCCGGAAGTCGAGGGCGGGGTAATGCCGCCCTCCCGTGGTGTGCCTGCGTCTTAGGCACGGTTACCTGGTTCTTCCTTTACCTGCCACGCGTCGGTCTAAACACGAACACGCGGATCTTGTTGAAAAAAGATCACACGGCGTGGGTCAGCCGGTCACCCGGAGCGCGAGCATCGACACGTCATCGCGCAGGTCACCGCCGGAGAAGTCCAGCAGGGCGCTCTCGACGGCCAGGACGAGGTCGGCGACGGACTGGTCGCCGTGGGCGGCGAGGATCTCGATGAGGCGCTCGTGCCCGAACCTGGCCTGCGACGGGTCGGAGACCTCCGGCACGCCGTCGGAGTAGAGGAACAGCGTGTCGCCGGGCTCCAGGTCGAGCTGCTCGACGCCGACCCCGAAGTCGTCCTCGAACAGGCCCAGCGGCAGGCCGCCGCCGCTCGTCGTACGGATGACGCCGTCACGGCGGATCAGGACCGCCGGCGGATGCCCGGCGCTGGCCACCGTCATCAGCATGCCCTCGTCGCGCGGCTCGAGATAGGCCATCACGGCGGTGACGAAGCGTTCGTCGTCGATGAGCGCTTCGTTCATCATCGACAGGACCTCGGCCGGCTTGGGGTTCCAGCGGGAGAGCAGCCGGATGCCGTTCTTGGCGGTGGCCGTCACCGCCGCGGCGTCCTCGCCCTTGCCGCAGACATCGCCGAGGACCATGCCCCAGCCCGAGCCGGTGCGGAACACCTCATAGAAGTCGCCGCCGAAGCCGGTGTCGCGGGTCGCGGGATGGTGGCGGCCCGCCACCTCCGCCCCCGGGACGGCCGGCAGCTCGCGTGGCAGCAGTCCGGCGCGCAGCCGCTCGGCGACCACCGCCCGGCGGCGGTAGCGCCGCCCCGCCCGGATGACCAGGGCGAGGTTGCGGGCGAGCCGCTCGACCAGGCCGAGGTCCATCAGGTCGAACGGGCCCTGCTCGCCGGAGACGGCGAGCGTCAGGGTGCCGTGGCACCGCTCGCCGTCGTCCAGCGGCACGCAGATCAGCGAGGACGCCTCGATCAGCCCGCACACCGGGGGCCCGGCCGGGCTCGTGCCGAGGACGCCCAGATCGTCGAGGTGCGCCTGGAGCACGGACCGGCCCGAGACGTGCACGGTGGCCGGCAGCGTGTCCGGGGCCGGGTCGAGGTCCTCCAGAGTCCGGGCGACCTCGGTGCTGCGCTCGTCGTCCGGGCCGATCACCACCTGCCGCAGGAGCCGCTCGTCGCGTTCGAGGTCGATGAGGACCCAGTCGGCCAGCTCGGCGGCCAGCAGCCGCGCACAGCGGCGTACGGCGACGGACTCGGTGAAGGAGTCGTCGTCCAGGAGCATGCCGGTGGCCGTGGACAGGACGTCCATGCGGTGGACGACCGTGGCCACGGCGTCGTGGGTGGCGGTGGCCTGCTGCGGCAGGTCCTGGGCGGCCGGCTCGCGGGTCGAGGGGGCGGTGGCCGCGACCACCAGCGGGTCCGGCTCGCCGCTCACCCAGATCCGGGCGAACGTCACGTCCACCTCGACCGGGCCGTGCCCCGACAGGAGCCGCACCCGTGAGCGCCGCCGCTGTCCCGAGTGGAACACCCCGGCCACGTGCGAGCCGACCGTCGCCCGTGTCGCCAGGTCGCAGAACGTCGGGAACGGCTTGCCGGTGAGGTAGCCGGCCGAGGAGCCGAGCAGCGCTCCGGCCTGGCGGTTGACGCGGCGTACGGTGCCGTCGCGCTCGAGCAGGAAGAGGGGCACCGGCGCGTCCTGGAAGACGGTGCGCAGCAGCCGCCGCTCGCCGTCGGCCACCTCGTTCTTCGCCTGGATGGAGGTCTGGTCGGCCACCGCGCTCCGCAGCGCCGTCACGGCGCGCTCGAGGTCGGTCAGGGCGGCGTCCAGCAGCGCGCCCCGGTCGGCGTCCGGCAGCAGTGCCGCGCTACGCAGCTCCCCGGCCCGGCCCTCCAGCGCGCCGATCTCGGAGCGGAGTGTCTCAGGACGAAGAGAATCGGGTTGTCGCTGGTCGGGAATGCTGCCCTCCGGCTGGCGGGTCGATCGGGGATCGGTCGGCTGTGCGTAACTTTAACCCCGCCTTCGAGAGCGGGCGAACGTCCGACCAGCCAGAGCCCTGCCGTCCCATCGCGACGGCCCGTCCGCGGCCGACGGGGGACGCCGAGCCGGGCTCAGTGGGGGCCCTTCGCCTCCGAGCGATGGCCGGAGACGATCCGCTGGGCGATCGCGGTGAGCTTGACGTGCCGGGTCTGGGAGATGCGCTTGAGCTCGGCGAACGCGGTGTCCGCGTCGCAGCCCATCGCATGCATCAGCACGCCCTTGGCCTGGTCGACGATGGAACGCGCCTCGACCGCCTGGCGCAGCTGGGTCGCCGTGCGGTGGGCGTCCTCGTACAGACGGGTGTTGGACACCGCGGCGCCGCCCTGGGCGGCGAGCAGGGCGCCCAGGCTGAGCTCGCGCCGGTCGAGGCCCCCGGGCACCACGCCGTACATGGTGAGGGTGACGATCACCGGGCCGGTGCGGTACACGGTGTCGGCGAAGCACCGGACGCCGCGCTGCAGCGCGAGCGGCGTGTAGTCCGGCCAGCGGGTCTCGGCGAGAGTGTCGGCGCAGAAGACCGGTGTCTCGCTGCGGGCCGCGTCGTAGGAGGGCCCGGCCCGGCGCGTGCACTGGATCTCGCTGAGGTACGCCAGGTGGGGATGGGTGCCGGCCTGGTCGAGCGGCTCGGACGCGTCACCGGTGCTCCAGCGCACGGCGGTGGCGCCGGCGCATCCATGGACGGCACGCGTGGCGAGTTCGGTGATGCGCCGCAGCGCCACGGTCGCGGACGCCTCGTGTACGAGGCCGAGGCGGGCGACCTGGGTCGCCAGCTCGCTGCTGATCTGCGGTTCGAACGCCACGGGTTCACGGTAGCCGCTGTGCGGGGCCGGGAGGCGTCCCAGACCCGCGCCGGGTGGGGAGTGTGCGCCTGGCGGGACCCGCGGGCCGGCCGCGGTCAGCGGATGAGCGTGGCGGACAGCGTGGAGGACGGGGTACGGCCGAGGTCCTCGTCCCGGCCGGAGGCCTCGTCTCGATCGGAGGTCAGATCTCCGACCGAGACGACGCCCACCGGCCGGCCGTCCTCGACGACGGGCAGTCGCCGGACGGCGCGATCGTGCATGAGCCGCAGCGCGACCTCGGCGGCGTCGTCCGGGCCGACCGTCACGATGCCCGCGCTGCAGATGTCGGCGAGGCGTGTGCCGGTCAGGTCCCGTCCTACGGCCACCGCGCGCACGACGATGTCGCGATCGGTCAGCATGCCGCAGAGCATGCCGTCCTGGGTGACGAGGACGTCGCCGACATCCTCGTCGCGCATCAGCCGTGCCGCCTCGGTAAGCGGAGCGTCCAGAGGAAGGGTGACGGGTCTCGGCGTCATGACCTCATGCACTCGGCAGTGCACCGGCCGTTGAACCTCTGACGCCATGACCGTCTCCCTTCGTCTGCCAAGCGCCGCTTACCCAGGCGTGCGGTTCTTATTCGAACTTCTTCCCGGCCCGTCTCAGAAGTCGAAGACCGAACCCGTCTTGTCGTGCATCACGCAGGTGTTCGGGAACTTCTTGGTGTAGCGAACGGCCTGGCCGTGCCACTGACCCTGTGCGGTGACCGTGACGGGCGAGTAGATCATGAAGCACGCCCGCGGGTTGGTGTTGGCGGGCATCTGCGCCAGGTCGCCGCCGGAGCGGGCGACGTCGGAGCAGGCCTGGGCGGCCTTCGGGTGCGTGCCGCCCGTCGGGTAGCACTGCAGCGTGACGGTGCGCTCGGGCGCGTTGCCGGCGGTGGCGTGCAGCACCAGGCGCGAGCCCTGCGTCGCCGCCGGGTTGCTGTTGCTGAAGAACGCGACCGGCATGCCCTGCGGGGCGCGCGCCCGGCCCAGTTTGCGGCCCGACGTCTGGTTGGTGCTCCGGTCGGAGACCGGGCGCTGCGGACGGGTCGTGTCGCGGGTCGTGCCGCGGGGCTGGGTCGGAGCCCCGACGCCGCC
>NZ_JBHLZP010000152.1:0-16467 GCF_042429965.1 Actinoallomurus acaciae | reverse complement strand
CAACCCCCGCCAACCCATGACACAACGCATCAACCACCGAACCCAACGAATCCCCCACATCCAACATCCCGCGCCCGGATCCGGTCCACGTCCCAGAGAGCGCCAGGTATCCAGACATCGGCTACTTCCCTCCGGTCGGCGGCATGTCGTCGCAGGTCGGTTCGACGATGGCCGCACCGAACAGGTCGGCCATCCGGGGTTCACCAAGAATTCGCCGACAGTTCCCCGTTTTAATCCAGCAGGACATAAACAATTAACATCCATTTAACAGAGGCGTCTGCCGTCCAATTCCAATTGCCACGATAACGTGTGAGCGCGCTTATAAACAGTGTGGAGAGGGTGGCCTGGGTGAGTGGGGAGGTCGCCCGTGCGGGTGGCGGCCGCCGGGCCCCTCGGTCGCTCCAGGACGCCGGGAGGCCGGGCGGCGTTCGCCGCCCGGCCGGGGTGTGAGTGCCTCTCGCCGATAAGTTCGTGACACGAACTGGCGGTGTTATCGTGGGCGAATGGCGGAGACCGAGAGTGACCGGATGGGCATCGCCACGGCCTTGGTGCGCTCATCGTTCCTGGTCAACGCCGTGTACGCCGAGTCGAGCCGGGAGTACGGCCTGACCCCTCAGCAGGGGCAGCTCCTGTGCGTCCTGATGCCGCAGCCGTACGGCATGAGCGAGTTGGGCGGTGTGCTGGGCCTGGCCAAGTCGAGCCTGACGGGCCTGGTGGACCGCAGCGCGCAGCGCGGTCTCGTACGCCGCGAGCCGGACCCGGAGGACGCCCGCGCCGTACGCGTCGCACTGACCCCGGAAGGCGCCCGCCTCGCCGAGGAGTTCTACGCCGAGACCACGCGCCGGGTCGAGGGCCTGGCGGGGAACCTCGGCGCGGCCGACCGGCGCACGCTGGCCGTCCTGCTGGGCCACGTCGTCTTCGACAACAAGGTGCCGGTGGTCTTCATGGAGTGCGGCGGAGCGACCTCGGCGCCGCGCTGACCGGGCCCGTCACCGGCGCGTTTCGCGGGGTGCGGTCAGGCCGTGCCGAACAGCGCGGCGAACCGGCCCGTGTACAGGTCGGTGCCCTTGCGCTCGCTCACCGCGGAGGCGGGCAGCACGACCGGGCCGTCGGGGGAGGGCAGCTGGCCCACGCCGCCGTTCGGGCCGAGGGGGAGCAGGATCATCCTGGCCGCGGAAGGCCGGTAGACGGCCGTCGGGTGTTCCCCTCGCATCTGGGCGAGGATGTTCTGTGCCACGACCTCGGCGTGGCGCGTCGCGTGGCCGGCCATCTTGGCCTCATCCAGGTCGGTCAGGTCGCCGATCGCGTAGACGTGGTCGTGGCCGTCGACGTTGAGCGTCTCGGTGACCCGTACCTGCCCGCGCTCGGTGCGCGCCGCGGCCAGGTCGCCGTCGAGGTAGTCGCTGTTCGGGCGTACGCCGTGGCAGCGGAACCAGAGGTCCGCCGAGATCGCCTCGCCGGTGGTGGCGGCGGTGAAGGAGCCCAGCGTGCCCGGCTCGGTCGGGGGCGGGGCGAGCAGTGAGGTGCCCAGGCGCAGCTCCACGCCCAGCGTCTCGAGCTGGCGGCGCAGGTCCGCCCGCATCTGCGGCGTGAAGCCCGGCATCAGTTCACCGGCCGGGTCGATCACCGTGACGTGCTTGTCGGGCCATACCGCCTTGATCTCCCCGGAGAGCTCCAGTCCGACGGGTCCGGCGCCGGTGATCAGTACCCGTGTCGCGTCGGCCAGCTCCTTGTGCGTCGCGCGGAGCCGCTCCAGTGCCTCGCCGGAGCTGTCGGTGTCCATCTTGGCCGGATAGGGGTAGCCCGATCCGGAGGCGAGGACGACGTAGTCGGCGTCCACCCGCCGGCCGGAGGCCAGGGTGACGCCACCGGTGTCCGCCGCGACCGCCCGTTCGTGGACGACCGTGCCGCGCCGGAGCAGCCGGGCGTACGGGAAGAAGATGTTGCCCGCCCAGTCCGGGCGTACGAGCGCGCGCAGTGATCCCGCGGCGTGCACGAACGCGTCCTTGGGCTCCACCAGGACGACGTCGGCCTCCTGGTCCAGCGCCTTGGCGATCGCCGCACCGCCATAGCCTCCGCCGACGACCACGACGGTTCTGCCCATGATTCCCCCTAGGAAAGTATAAGTTCGTGGCACGAACTGTATTAGTTCGTCCCACGAACTTCAATGCCGCGCGGCCGAAGAGGCGGAGATCTCAGGTGGCGTCCCCCGGGAGCCGCGCACGGACGGCCTCCCGCGCCGGGTTCACCGCGCCGCGAGCCGGGGGAACGGGATCACGCCGGGCCGGACGGCCGGTGAACCGTCACACGTCGGCGCCGATACGCCGGGCGAGCTCGGGCGGGAGCGGATAGACGCGCTCGCGGGGGAGCAGGGCGGCGGCCCTGCGGGTGTCGCCGTCGCCGAGCAACCGGCGGATCCGGTGCACCGCCGGGGTCAGGTCGCGGATGTCGAGGACCCACTCGTCGGCGTACCGGTCGATGACGTGCTGGCTGAGCCCCACCTGAATGCTGCGCGCGTCCAGCCGCCGCCCGCGCAGCGTCCGCTCCGGATCCCACTGGACGTGCACCCGGGCCTGCCGGAACTCCGCACGCCACTCGTCGGCGTCGCGGTGGACGCGCCGGTCGGCGTTCGTGAGCACGGCCTGGGACAGCGCCTCCTCCCAGCCCGCACGGGA
Organism: Actinoallomurus acaciae; assembly: GCF_042429965.1. Taxonomy (NCBI): domain Bacteria; kingdom Bacillati; phylum Actinomycetota; class Actinomycetes; order Streptosporangiales; family Thermomonosporaceae; genus Actinoallomurus; species Actinoallomurus acaciae. The sequence continues at coordinate 13,792 of NZ_JBHLZP010000152.1, read as the reverse complement.
GATCCGTACGGCGAGGACCATCTCCTGCCCGGCCTTGCGCGCCCAGCCGCTCCGCTCCATCAGCCACAGGAAGGACGGCTTGATCCAGGTCATCCGCGTCCGGGAGAACGGCGGCACGAAACGCCCCTGCTCGACCGCCGGCCGCCCGATGTGCGGCCCGTACGCCTGGTACACGACGATCGACGTACGGTCGTAGTCGGCTCGAATCTCACGCGGTCTCACGGAACGCATGCTGTCCCCGGTGCGGGCGGTGGATCAACCCGATTTCCGCCGAGGTGTCGCGTCGGCGACGTAACCCGGGGGGCGAAGCCGGAATTGCGCGGCCGATCCGTACGGTGGCCGGTGCTCGGCGTGGCGGCGAGGAAGGGCGGGCGCATCTGGGACCTGAGTACGAGACAGGCCTCAGACGGCTGTGGCAGCGGCTCGACCATCGGCTGAACGAGCCCGCGCGGGTGACGCGAAGCGGTGCGGTGAGTCGCAGATCGGACCACCGGGCCTCGTCGGGCGCCGCCGACGGTCATCCTCGGAGCGTGCCACCTCCTCACCCGCCGAGGTCGTCGGTGCCGTCGACGCGCTGGGCGCTCGGCGGGCGCGGTGAACCGTCCCGGATTCCGGTCATGAGGGGCAGGATGTCCTCGCGCAGTCGGCGCTCGTCCGGTGGGCCGCCGTGCAGCATCATGTGCAGGACGATCAGTGCGGGCCCCAGGTCGGCCCGGGTGTCCAGGTCGGGCGTTGAGCCGATGACCCGACGGAGGCGCTCGCGGCCGGCCGCCCGTACCGGGTCGACCTTGGCCTCGCGTACGGCGGCGGCCAGTTCCGAGGCGGGGTCGGTCAGCAGGACCGCGAGCAGCGGGGCGGCACGGTGACCGAGCCCTTCGGCGATCTTCACCAGGCCGGTCAGCAGGTCTTCCAGCGGGTCGTCGGTGGGTTCCACCTCGCGCGTCGCCGCGGCGGTGCGCAACGCGTCGACGACCAGCGCGTACTTGGTCGGCCAGCGTCGGTAGAGGGAGCCCAGCCCGACTCCGGCGTCGCGGGCGACCTCGGCGACGCGGAGCCCGTCGTAGCCGCGGCTGTCGAGCTGGGCCAGCGTCTCGCGGAGTACCGCCTGGTCGACGGCCGGGTCGCGAGGCCGGCCCCGGGCGCGGTCGGTGCTCATTCCACCCAGCTTAACGGAAACGTTGACTTCCGTATTTAGAGGCTGCTATACCGGTAACGGCCGTTATCGTAAACCGGCCGGTGAGAAGGGAACCCTCGATTCCCACCCTCTGCGACCTGCGACGTACGGTTTCCCGGCACGACCGATCAAAGGAGTACGACCATGGATCTCGCCCTTCGCGGCAAGCAGGTTCTGATCACCGGGGCCTCCAAGGGCATCGGCGCGGCGACCGCCGAGGTGTTGGCCGAGGAAGGCTGTCACCTTCACCTCGCGGCGCGCGGTGAGGCCGAACTCCACCGCCTCGCCGGGCGTCTGCGCGCCGATCATCAGGTGAAGGTCGACGTCCATCCGGCCGACCTGCGCGATTCCGGCGACCTCGCGCGGCTCGCGGAGGCGACCGACGGCATCGACATTCTCGTCAACAACGCGGGCGACATCCCCGGAGGATCGCTCGACATGGTCGATGAGGACGCCTGGCGGCACGGCTGGGAGCTGAAGGTGTTCGGCTTCATCAACCTGACGCGGCTCGTCTACGCGCGGATGAAGGCTCGCGGGCACGGGGTCATCGTCAACGACATCGGCGCGGCGGGCGAGGGATTCGACTTCGACTACATCGCCGGCAGTTCCGGCAACGCCGCGCTGATGGCCTTCACCCGCGCTCTGGGCGGGCGGAGCCTGCGCGATGACAACATCCGCGTGGTCGGCGTCAACCCCGGCCCGGTCGAGACCGAGCGGATCATCACCCTGATGAAGACCCGCGCCCGCACGCGTCTCGGCGACGAGGGGCGATACCGCGAGCTGATGGCCGGCCTGCCGCTCGGACGGGCGGCCAAGCCGCGGGAGATCGCCGACGCGATCGCCTTCCTGGCCTCCGAACGATCCGCCTACACCAGCGGCGTCATCTTCACCCTGGACGGCGGCCTGTGTGCGAGGGGCGGCTCCTGACCAAGCGGGCCTAACCGGCCACGCCGGTCGTGGCGACGGCGGCCTCCGGCTTCGCGGGCCGGGGAGCGCGCCGCCACAGGGGGACGGCCAGCGCGACCACGAGAAGGCTGCCGACGCCCGTGACGGCGAACGACCAACCGGTTCCCGCACTGTCGATGAGGAAGCCGGTGATGGGGTTGGCCGCGGCGAGTCCCAAGGTCAGCGCGGTGCTGTGCAGGCCCACGGCCTCGCCGCGGGCGCCGGCGGGCACCCATCCGCTGAGGGTGTCCACCGTGGTGGAGAGGGCGGGGGCGCACAGCATCCCGGAGGGGATCAGCGCCAGACACAGCAGCGGCCACGGGCCGACCAGGCCGACCGGTACGGTGAGCGCGGCCATGCCGCCGATCGTCACCAGCGGGGACAGGCCACGGGACAGCGAGCCGTAGGCGAAGCCGCCGACCAGCGACGACAGGCTCCACACGCCGATGGCCAGGCCGGTCCATCGGGTGGCCTCGCCGGCCTTGAGCACCGCGACCAGGTTGAGCTCCGTCGCGGTCAGCACGAAGGCCGCCGCGAACGTCACCCCGAGCAGGGCGAACAGCGCGGGGGTCAGCCACTGCCGCCGGGGGACGACGGTGGAGGCCGCCGCGGATTCCTCTCCGCCGCGCGTCGCCGGGTTCAGCAGCAGCAGGGCCGTACCGGATCCGACCAGGCCCAGTCCCACGAGAGCCATGGTCCGGTCGCTGCCGAGCGCCGTCGTGGCGGCGACCGCGACGGCCGGGCCGACCATGTAGCTCACCTCGACGAGCATCGCGTCGAGCGCGAACGCGGCACGGCGCCGATCGGCTGGAACGGCCGCGGCCAGGCACTGGCGGATCACGTTGAACACCGGCAGCGCCAGCACCCCGGCGGCGAACGCGCCGGCGGCCAGCGGCCAGTACGGCAGGAACGCGGCCGATGACCAGAAGACCAGCTGGGCGACCGTGGTGACCGCCACCACCGGCCGCAGGCCGTACCGGTCCACGAACCGCCCGGTGATCGGCGCGCCGAGGGCCGTGCCGCCCGTCGAGGCGGCGCCGACCAGGCCCGCCGGGAGGAAGCCGAGGTGCATGCCGTTGACCACGTGCAGGGTCAGGGTCACCCCGATGGCGATGACGGGGATGCGGGCGAGGATGCCGACGAGCAGCAGCGGCCGGACCCCCGGAACCGCCAGCACGCGTCGGTAAGGTTCAAAAGCCACTGCGGTTACTTACCTCCGCCGCGGATTGTCGCAGTGGCCGCCGCGAGAGGGAAATGAATATTCGGCCGGAGGCGCCCCCGGGCTCACCGGCTCCCGAGCACCGCCTGAAGGAGGCCGGGGAACCGCTCCTCCATGTCGTCGCGGCGCACTCTGACGATCCGCTGGCGTCCTTCGACGAACGTCCTGGTCAGGCCCGCCTCGCGCAGGACGCGGTAGTGGTGGGAGATGGTCGGGTTGCTCAGCCCGAGGTCGGCCTCCTGTGCGAGCACGGAGCAGTCGATCGGGTCCGGCCTCTGGTACAGCGCGGTCATGAGCGCCCGCCTGCCGGGATCGGCGAGCGCGCTGAGGATGACGGTGAGGTCGAAGGAGTCGGCCGAGGGCTCGGGCAGCGTGCGCGGCATCCGTCGCCTCCTCCCAATTGTTTGACGCGCATCGAATCATAGCCTAGCGTCCCATCATGTGATGAATCGACAACCATCGAACGAACTTGGCGTCTGGCGCCTGCTGATCCTCGCCGTCGGTACGTTCGCGCTCGGCGTCGACGGCTTCGTGCTGCCGGGCCTGCTGCCTCACGTCGCCGCGGACCTGTCGGTGAGCCTCGCCACCGCCGGCCAGCTGACCACCGCGTTCGCGGTCGCCTACGCCGTCGGATCACCGATCATCGCCACCGCGACCGGCCGGATGGACCGCCGCGTGGTCATCGGCGCGGGAATGTTCGCCTTCCTGGCCGGCATGGTCCTGCAGGCCGCCGGCCCCTCATACGCGGTCGTGCTGGCCGGCCGCATCGTCGCCGGGCTCGGCGCGGCGGCGTTCCAGGCCAACGCCTTCGCCGTCGCCGGTGTGCTGTCCCGGCCGGACCGCAGAGCCCGGTCGTTCGCGGTGATCGGCGCGGGTTCCAGCCTGGCCTCGGTGCTGGGCGTGCCCTTCGGGCTGCTGATCGGGCAGTGGCTGGGCTGGCGGGGGGCGATGTGGACGATCGCCGCGCTCGCGGCCGTCGCCGCGGTGCTCGCCGCGGCGGGTCTGCCCTCCGTCACCCTGCCCGCGACGTCACTGCGCAGTAGGCTCGCGGTGCTCGTCAACCCGCGCATCCTGATCCTCCTCGTCGTCAGCGCGCTCACGCTCGCGCCGCTCTACCTGGTGTCGGCGTACGCCGCGGTCGTCGTCGGGGTGAGCACCTCGGCCGGCTACGCCGTCCTGGTCGCGCTGTTCGTCTTCGGGACGGGCTTCTTCCTCGGCAACCGCCTGGTCGGACGGTTCGCCGACCGGTTCGAGTCCCTCACGTCCCTCACCGCCGCGCTGATCGTGGCGATCTGCGCGAACGTCGTCCTGAGCGTCGTCCAGCACTGGTTCGTGCCGACCCTCGTCGCGCTGTTCGTCCTCGGCATCGTCGGCTCCTTCCTGTTCATCCCCCAGGCGAACCGGGTGTTCGTCGCGGGCGGCGACGTCGCCGCCGTCGCGCTCAGCCTGAACGGGGCGATGGCCTACGTGGGCACGGCCGCCGGCGCGACTCTCGGCGGTGTGGTGCTCTCGGTCGCGGGCGCGCTCTGGCTGGCCCCGGCCGCCGCCGTGGTCGCCGCCGTCGTGCTCGGCGTCACCTGGCTGACGGCGCCGGAGCGTCGTACGGTGGCCGGCCGCCCGGAACCCGCGACGGAGGCCGTGTCCGAAGCCGCCCAGCCGTGAGGCGACCGTACGAACCGGGCATTCAGCATCTTCGGCATGCGTGCCGTTCATCTGGAGCGGGTGGGGGATCCGGCGAGGGTCCGGGAGGTGGACGTGCCGTCGTACACACGTGAGGTGTTCTCCGGCGCGCTGGCCTACGACCTGCCCGTTCCGCTGGTGCCCGGGCCGACCTGCGTCGGGGTGGTGGACCAGGTCGCCGAGGACGTGTTCCACCTGAACCGCGGCGACGTCGTGCCGTGCAACTCGTTCTACTCCTCCGGCGACGCCGACGGTGCGGACGACATCCTGATCGGCTGGACCGGGAACGGCACGGAGCGTTCGGCCCGGATACAGCGGATCTGGCGGCGGGCGCCGACGTCCACCTGGTGCTCGACGTCATCGCGTACACGCCGACCCCGGATCCCACGCCGGCCTGCCTCGACGCACTGTCACCCGGGGATGCGGCGATGCTGGTCGGCGGCCTCCGGCACGACCTCCGCCGGCAGCTGACGATCCGCGGCTCGTTCATGTTCGGCGCCGAGACCGTCTCCGAGCTCTGGCAGCACGTACGCTCCGGCGCGCTGGACCTGTCCGCGGTCACCGCCGACCGGTTCGACCTGGACACCTTCCACGAGGGCGTGGAGAGGACTCATCGGCCTGGAGTACGCCGTCCTGCTCCCCTGACCCGGGTGGTCAGAGGAGGGCGAACCGCTGGGCGAACGCGGACATCTCCTCGCGTTGGCGGTCTGGTTCGGCGGTGGTGACGCCGACGACGATGCGCGTCACGCCCTGTGCGGCGAGCGCCTCGACCTGTTCGGCGGTCATGTCGATCGACCCCCATCGCGTGAACTCCAGCGCCTCGGGGTCACGGCCGGCCTCGACCGCGGCCGACCGGGCGAGGTCCATCCGGGCGGCGTGTTCGTCCGGGGTGAGCGCACCGCCGGGGAAGTAACCGTCACCGCGCCGGCCGGCGCGGCGCGCGGCCGCCCGGCTCGACCCGCCGACGTGGATCGGCAGCTCGGCGACCTCGAACGGCTTGGGGAAGCTGCACAGGTCCTCGAAGGCGAAGAACTCGCCGTCGAAACCGACGCCGTCCTCGCCGCCGGCCCAGAGCAGCCGCAACACGTCGATCGCCTCGTCGGCGCGGCGGCCACGGCTCTTGAAGTCGACCCCGGCCGCGCGCGCCTCACCCGGCAGGGTGCCAAGGCCCACGGTCAGCAGTCGCATCCGCCCCCGGGACAGGACGTCGATGGTCGCCAGGCGCTTGGCGAGGACCACCGGGTGGTGGTACGGCAGGAGCAGCACGCCCGTGCCGAGCAGGATTCGCCGCGTGCCCGCGGCGACGAAGCTCAGGCAGTCGAGCGGGTCGGCGAAGGGCAGCGACGGCGGGATCTCGGCGGTCCCGAGCGTCGCACCGGGATACAGCGCGATGTGCTCTGGGAGGTAGAGAGCCTCGAAGCCGCAGTCCTCGGCGTGCCGGGCGAAGGCCGTGATCCGCTCGGGATCGATACCGTGGTAGGGCGTGCTGTAGCTGATCGCGAACTTCATTCCATTTCCTTCCGGCCGGTCGGCCGAAAGCGGACCGCCGGCCCCGAGCCGATTCGTCTAGGAATCGGCCTGATCGTCGTGCGCTGAGGGGCTCACTCCGCCCAAGAGGCGGCCGGTGGTGACCTGGCGCCGTGGGGCCGCAGCCCGGCGGGGAGCGTCGTCCCCCTCCGCGGGGAACAGGTCGCAGCCGGGGCAGGTGTAGGTCAGCTGGGCGGCGACCTCGGCCCGGCGCCGGATCAGAGCGCGGATCTCCGCGTCGATCTCGGCGAGCTTGCGCCGCGAGACGGCGACCGACTCCGGGCACGAGCCACCGGCTTCGTGGCCCGCCCGCAGGCAGTCCACGAACGGCCGGGCGTCCTCCAGCGTGAAACCCACCGCCAGCAGTGAGCGGATCTCGGCGACCAGCCGGACGTCGGACTCGTCGTACTGCCGGTAGCCGTTGGTCCCACGCCGTGCCGAGATCAGCCCCTGCTGCTCGTAGTAGCGCAGTGCGCGTGCGCTCACACCGGCCCGTTCGGCCAGCTCACCGATCCGCATCGGCTCCTCCCCGTTCACGGGCACTCCTTCGCTGGGGGAGTGACCCGCGCTCGTTCATGGCGTCAGCGACGTTACCCCTTGACACCGACGTCAAGGTCAAGCCCGGAAAGTGCCGCGTGGGCCGGACGGCCGTACCCGTCCGGCCCGGGGCGAACCTCAGTCCGACCAGTCGGCGATGCGGGCGCCGGCCTGGAAACGAAGCCCTGGATCGGCGTAGCGGGCCTCGGGCACCGCGTAGAGCATCGCGACGCCGAGGTTCTGCGCGTGGTAGCCGGACACGAGCTTGGCGATCTCCGGCCCGGTGGCCGGCAGGCCTCCCCGCGCCAGCGCCATGCCGATCTCGGTGATGAGCCGGGGGTCGTTCGCTGTCATGGTGCCTCTCCTCGGGGTCAGACCGCCGCGGCCGTCGCGGCGGCGGAGTCGTCGGCCATGGCCGGGACGCGGCGATGCCAGTCGGTGGCCTGCTGGAACGCGTCGCCGGCCGCCAGGATGGTCGCCTCCGCGAAGGCCGGCCCGGCGAACTGCATCGACAGCGGAAGACCCGCTCCGGTGAAGCCCATCGGCAGGGCGAGGACCGGGTTGCCGACGCAGTCCCAGTACTGGGTGAAGATGAACTCGAACATCGCCTCGACGTCGATGGTGCCTTCGGCGTCGGTGATGTCGTTGTAGCGCGGGGCGGGCAGGGCCGTGGTGGGGCAGACGATGACGTCCACCTCCTCGAACAGCCGCGCCACCGCGTCCTGGGCGACCCGCCGTACGCGCTGGGCCTGGACGTAGTCCGCGCCGGAGACGAGCGCACCCCGGGCGAGCAGGAGACGCGTGGAGGCGAAGTAGTCCGCCCACCGTTCGACCAGGTCGTTCCGGTGGTACGCGAGTGCCTCGGCGCACATGGTGACGAGGTTGGCGGTCAGCATCTCGTCCCAGTACGGCAGCGCGACCTCGGTCAGGGTGGCGCCGAGAGAGGTGAGCGTGGCGAGCGCCTCGTCGAAGACGGGGCCGAGCGTGGGATCGGACCGCTCGGGGAAGTGGTGCTCGCGGACGACCCCGATCCGCAGGCCGTTCAGGGAGCCGCCGAAGTCCGGCGGGGAGAGCGGGAGGTCGACGCAGTCCGGGTCGCTGGGGTGGTGCCCGGCGATCACCTCCAGGACGCTCGCGCAGTCGCGGGCGCTGCGGGCGAGCGGGCCCACGTGGTCGAGGCTGTACCCGAGCGGCGCACAGCCGGACTTGGGCACCCGGCCGAAGGTCGGCATCAGGCCGGTGACCCCGCAGAACGCCGCCGGTATGCGGATGCTGCCCGCCGTGTCGGTGCCGAGCCCGGCGAAGAACATCCCGGCCGCGACGCCGTTGCCGGTACCCGAGCTGGAGCCGCCGGGCCAGGTCTGCGGGTCCCAGGGGTTGCGCGGGATCGGGAAGGGCTTGGTGGGGTCGACCATGCCGCAGGCGAACTCCATGGTGGTGACCTTTCCGGTGATGACCGCGCCGGCGGCCTTCAACCGGGCGACGACCGGCGCGTCCCGGCCCGCGCCCCACGCCGGATCGAGGATGAGGCTCTGCGCCGTCGTCGGCCCCTCCGCGGCGGCGAGGATGTCCTTGACCCCGAAGGGGATCCCGTGCAGTGGGCCGCGGTCGAGACCCTTGGCCAGTTCGGCGTCGGCGCGCTCGGCGGCGGCGAGCGCGGTGTCGTCGAAGCGGGCGAGGTACGTGCCGAGCTCTGCGTCGAGCCGGTCGGCCCGCGCGATCGCGGCCTCGGTCAGTTCGGTGCTCGTGACGGCGCCGGAACGCAGAGCGGCGGCGGCGTCGGTCAGCGTGACGGGAATGGGCATGGGGATCCCTTCAGTACCTCGTGAACTGGGGAGATGCGGTTATCCACAGGAAGGCGCACGCCTTCCCCGGCTGCGGTGCCGGGCTGGACAATGGAAGTGGGGTCGCCCCCCGGGCGGGCGGGGGTTTGCCGGGCCGGGGTTGCCGGGCGGGGGTTTGCTGGGAGGGGGCTCGCGGGCCGGGATTTGGCGGGTGGGGGTCGTCAGGCGCCGGATGTGTGTCCGCGTACGGCTCGGGACACGAAGAGGAAGCGGTCGCCGCGCGTGTGGATGTGGGCCAGGTCGAAGGCGCGTCCGGCCGCGTCGCGGATCACCTGTTCGATCGTGATCAGCGGTGCGCCCTCGGTGACGTCGAGCAGCGGGGCCGTGGTGGCGTCGGCGGGTGCGCAGCCGACGACGAACTCCGACTCGTCGAGGCCGATGCCGGCGTCCCGCAGCAGGGCGTACCAGTCGGAGTCGAACGGCATGGCGAGCAGCCGTTCGGCCTCGGGGAACAGCACATAGTTCGTGGCCAGCGCGGTCGGCTCCTCGTCGAGAAGTGCGATGTACTCCAGGCGCAGGCACGGGACGCCGGGCGGCGCGCCGAGGCGTTCGGCGGCGATGGCGGGCAGTGGGATGGTCGAGCGGTCGAGCACCCGTGGACGCATCCGGCGGTTGAAGACGCTGTCCACCCGGGGGTCGGCCGCGCCGTGCGCCTCGGCCAGCCGGGCGAGGACGGCGTGCACGACGATGTGGGTGCCGACGCCCTGCCTGCGGTCGATGAGTCCCTCGCGTCGGAGCAGGGCCAGTGCCTCGCGTACGACCGCCCTGGTCGCACCGTAGGAGGCCATCAGCTCCGGCTCGCCGGGCAGTTGCCCGCCGGGAAAACCGCCGCGCAGGACCGCCGAGCGCAACAGGTCGCGGAGACGCCGGACGTGAGCGTCGTGGGTCCCTCCCGGCCCGTACGGCGCTGCCACCATGGGCGGGGACATTACGGACAGGTCGTTTCGCGGGGATTCCGGCGTTGTTACTCGATCATTACGTGGCCAGGTCAGCAGTGCCGTGCCCATGGGTCAGCCGACCTCCTCGGTGGCCGCGCCGACCGGGGCGGACATCGTACGGGCGGGAGTCGTGGGCATGCCGAGCGGTACGGGGCCGCCGCCGGGCCGCCAGGCGCTGGGTTTGCACCGGTCGCGGCAGGAGCCCTCGGTGGAACAGCAGAGCGAGCAGATCGTCCCGCCGTGGTACGGGCAGGTGGCCATGTCGGCGGCGTCGTACGAGCCCGCGCAGACCGTGCACGGCAGTTCCTCCTCGCCGTCCGGCAGTTCGCTGGTCCGCGCGATGTACCAGCGGCCCCGGGTCACCGCCGCGATGACGGGAGGCAGGACGAGCGCCAGCACCAGGGCGATGAAGGGGGACAGCGCCTCGGCGGTCGCGCCGAAGGCCCCGTAGTAGGCGACGATCGCGGCCGTCGCCGCGATCACCATGGAGCCGAAGCCCACCGGGTTCACGTTGTAGAGGTGGGCACGCCGGAACTCGATGTGCGCCGGGGAGAGCTTGAGCAGCCGCTTGTTGATGAGCAGGTCCGCGGCGAGTGCGGCGATCCAGGCGATGCCGATGTTCGCGTACCAGGCGAGGACCGTGACGATGTGGTGGTAGACGTCCAGCTCCATGAGCACCAGCGCCAGCCCGACCTGCAAGAACACCCACGCGGCACGGCCCGGATGACGGTGCAGCAGCCGGGAGAAGAAGTTCGACCACGACAGCGAGCCCGAGTAGGTGTTCATGATGTTGATCTTGATCTGGGAGAGCAGGACCAGCAGGCCCGCGAGGACCAGCGCGGCGGTGTGGTTCCCGGTCAGCCGCTGGTAGACGACGGTGAACAGCTCCACCGGCTCGGCCGCCCGGTCTGGGGTGGTCTGCGTCTCGGCGTAGCCGACCAGCAGGGTCGACGCGAAGAAGATGACGACGGCGAACAGGGTCAGGCCCGGGCCGCCGAGGATGACCGCGAGCCGCCACCGGCCCGCGCGGCCGGGCCGGGAGTCGGGCATGAGCCGCAGGTAGTCGCCCTGCTCGCCGACCTGCGCGGCGAGAGACAGCTGGGCGGCGGCGATGGTGAAGACGGCCAGTACGGTCACGCCGGTGGCCGTCGCCGCGGGGATGTGCGGGTGGACCATGGTGTGCGCGGAGTGCGGGGCGGTCGCCGCGGACCCCAGCGCGACGCCGATGAGCGCCACCCACAGCGGCCAGGTCCACGCCTGGAACTTCGCGGTGAAGCTCATGCCGTAGACGGTGAGCGGGATCATCACGAGCGCGACGACGGCGTAGGAGACGTGCAGCTCGAGGTGTGTGAGAGCGGTCAGCGCCTGCGCCATGATCGCGCCCTCGTAGGCGAGGAAGATGAGCGTGTACGTGGCGTAGACGAGTGAGGTGAGCGTCGAGCCGAGGTACCCGAAGCCGGCGCCCCGGGTCAGCAGGTCGATGTCGATGTGCTTGCGGGCGATCGCGAAGGCGGCGGTGAGGGTCAGCGGGAACGTCACCGCGGTGGCGACCGCGAACCCGAGCAGTGCGTTGCCGAACCCGAACGCGTTGACGAACGCGGCGTCGAGGGCGTAACCGGCCATGGCCGACAACCCGGCCAGACAGCTGAGAAAGATCATCCATGGTGACCAGGAACGGAAGGCGCTCGGCGCGTATCGGAGGGAGTAGTCCTCCAGCGCCGGATTGTCCGCGAGATCCATATCGCTCCCTTGTGCGTGGAACCTGCGGGAACGCTAAGGACCACCCGTTGCCACCTGATGACGCGGTGATTGCGCGCTGTTACGCCGGAAGCAGGCCGTTGTGACGTGCGAAGACGTGCCGAGCGACGTCGGATGCGCCGCCTTCACGGGGGTTCGGCCGCGGATCGTCGGTCACTCGCGCTCGTGGAGTCCTCGGACGAGCAGGAGCAGCTCGCCCTGACGGCAGCCCTCACAGCAGGAGGCCGCCGGTGACGCGCAGGTTCTGGCCGGTGATCCAGTGCGAGTCGGGTCCGGCGAGGAACGCGATGACATCGGCGATGTCGGCGGGGTGACCGAGCCGCCGCAGGGCGGTGAGCGCGGCGGTCTGTTCCAGGGCCTCGGGCGGGTTCGACGCACGGAACAGGTCGGTCTCGGTCGCGCCGGGGGAGACGGTGTTGACGGTGATCCCGCGCTCGCCGAACTCCCGCGCGGCGACGGCGGTGAACTGCTCCAGCGCGGCCTTGCTCGCGCAGTACAGGGCGTGGCCGGGCGCCGGCAGTACGGTGTTGAGCGTCGAGATGTTGATGACGCGGCCGCCGTCGCGCAGCGCGGACGCGGCCCGTCGCATCGCGAGCAGCGGAAACAGCGCGTTGACGGTCATCACGCGTTCGAACTCCCGGGCGGTGACGTCCGCGATCGGGGCACGCGGGTTGATGGCCGCGTTGTTGACGAGAATGTCCAGGCCGTCGCTCACCGGCGCGAACAGCGCCTCGATCGCGGCGGTGTCCTCCTGGTCGGCGCGTACGGCGGTGACGCCGTCGAGGTGGGCGGCGAGCTCGTCGGCCTCCGCCTGGTTCTCTTTGTAGCTGAACACGACGGTGGCGCCGTCGCGTGCGAGGCGCCGCACGATGGCCTGGCCGATTCCCCGCGAGCCGCCCGTCACGATCGCCGTCTTTCCGGTGAGCGTCATGGCCCGGGACACTAGGGCGCGCGCTGCTCGACGTCTTGAAGGAATGCGAACAGTTCGGTGGGCGTGACGCCGCTCATCGCCCGTACCTCGCGGGTGAAGTGCGGCTGGTCGGCGAACCCGCCGGCGGCGGCCGCCGCGGCGAGCGTGGCGGACGGCCTGCTCAGCGCGTACGCGGCGTGCTGGAAGCGGGTGATCCGGGCCACCGTCTTCGGCGGGAGGCCGATCTGGCGGCGGAACCCGAGCTCCAGGTACCGGCGGCTCGCTCCGAGCTCACCGGCGAGCGCCTCGATCGTGAGGCGGCCCGCCGGCTCCTGCAACCGCCACCACGCGCGCGTCACCAGCGCGTCCGGTGTCCGGTCCGGGGCCAGCCAGGCGCTCAGCCGGTCGTCGAGGATGGCGAACCGCGCCGCCCAGTCCGGCGCCTCGCCCAGCTCGTCCACCAGCGGGCCGGTACGGCGGCCGAGCAGGTCCTCCAGCGGGCCGGTGGCCTCGGTCAGCTCGCTCATCGGCAGCCCGAGCAGCGCGAACACACCGGCAGGTGTCAGCCCGAACGCCACCCCACGCCGCCAGCCGTCCTCGTACACGGCGGGAGTGGCGCGTGGACCGGAGACCAGCCGTACGGGCCCGGCGAAGTCGATGATCACAGTCGTCTGGGCCAGCGGGAAGAACCGCCGCCGCGACGGCCCGGGCCGCGTCCGGAAGCCGGAGTACCCCGTGACGAACGGGCGCAGCCGCCGCTCCGGCAGGCGTGCGACCGCCCGGCACGGCCCCGCCCCCGAGTCCGCCATCGCCGAATGGATCTGGATCACGGGCCCATCCTGGCCGGTCGGCCACCGCGGACAGAAGCCCTGAGGTACGTGGGCCCGCGCTCGTGTCAGTCGGAGGTCTCCTGGACACGCGCTTGGAACTGTTCGCGGGCCCAGATGAACCAGTCGCGGCGCATCGCGAGGAAACGCTTGCCGTACTCCATGGTCAACCGGCCGTTGTCGGCCAGCCCGCCCCCGGCCTCCCACGGCACGATGCTCTCCAGATGCTCCAGCTCCTTGATGCGCTCGGCCAGCGCGTCGGCCACCCCGCCGAGGTAGCCCATGGCCTCATCGGGCTCCACCTCGTTGAGGAAGAAGACGCGCAGCAGCGACTCGTCCCGGGGGTTCGGCTTCGGCGGGACGGCGACCAGCCAGCGGCGCAGCTCCGCCCGTCCGGCTTCGGTGATCGCGTACTCCTTGCGGCGGCGGGCGC
>NZ_JBHLZP010000151.1:433-16922 GCF_042429965.1 Actinoallomurus acaciae | reverse complement strand
AGCTCGTCAAGGCGCAGCACCCGCGCGGTGACCTCGCCCGGCCCGGCCCACACCGTGGCGGCGAACTCCTCGCCGGTCACGCGCGGCGCCGGCAGGGCCGCGCACACGAGCGGCGAGCGGTACGCGCGGCGCACGTAGTGGTAGGCCGCCTTGGGCTCGCCGAAGTAGTCGACGGACGCGGTGCACCAGCCGTCCGGGAAGGACTCGTTGAGCTGCCACGGCAGCACGCCACAGCTCTCGGGCCGCCGCCGGTTGGCCTCGACCGCGTACCGCAGGCCGTCGGCCTGGAGGAACTGGCTCGCCCGCGACATCGCGGCCAGGTCGCCGATCGCGTCGTCGAAGGCCGTGCGGACCAGGGGCTCGTTGTTCCACCACCGGCCCAGGTGGTCCCAGACCGGGTCGCCGTGAGTGGGGAGCCTCGCGTCCGGCACGACCGACGCGATCGCGCGGAGGTTGCTCATGCCCTCGACGCCGAACTCGCTGAGGAGCAGGCCGCGGCCCTCGTCGTAGAGCCGGTAGTGGTCGGCCAGTCCCTGGTGCTCCCACGGGCCGTGCACGTCGTGCTGCTCGGGCGCGGTTCGCACGCTGTCGAGGGTGTTGCCGAACACCGGTCCGGACGGCGAGGTCGGCAGCCACCGCCGGTCCGGGTCCAGGCGCGACACCACGTCGTGCAGCGCGGCCAGCACCGGTGACTCCTCGTCGGTCAGCGGGACGCCGTCGGCGTTCTGCAGCTCGTTGCCGCCGCACCAGATCGCCAGGCTCGGGTGGTTGCGGCGCGCGGGCACGATCCGCGTCGCCTCGGCCCGCATCCGTGCGACGAACGCCGGGTCGGCGCTGGGCACGCTGCTCATTCCCGAGCTGGACTGGGCGAACTCCTGCCACACGAGGATGCCGTACTCGTCACACAGGTCATAGAACGTCCCGCTCTCGATGAGGCCGCCGCCCCAGACCCGCAGCATCATCACCCCGGCCTCACGGGCGAGGGTGAGCAGATGGCGGAGCCGGTCCTCGCCGGCCGCCCCGTACATCGCGTCGGCGGGCACCCAGTTCCAGCCCAGGATGTCGGTCGGCTCGCCGCCGACCGTCAGCCGGTACGGCGGCGCACTCGCCGGTCCACCGGACTCGCGGACGAAGCCGACGTCGCGGAAGCCCACGCGGACCCGGCGTTCGTCGCCGGGCCGGCCGGAACCGTCCCGTACGGCGGTGTCGAGCGTGTAGAGGTACGGCTCGCCGAAGCCGTTCGGCCGCCACCGCCGCGGCGAGGGCACCTCCAGAACGACCTCGGTGACCGCGCCGGTGAGCGGTACGACGGCCTCGGCGACCGCCGCGCCGTCCGCGTCGCGCAGCACGTCGGCCACCGCGTCGCGGATGAACCCGACGACCCGGTCGACGTCGTACCCGTGCGCGGCGAGCGGCCGCTCGGCGCGGGCCAGCTCGGTCAGCGCCAGGTCGAACAGCTCCACGCGCACCCGGGTCTCACCGACGTCGACGCCGATCAGGTACGCGCTGCGCCGCGCGACGCGCAGCAGAGTGCGGGGGCGGCCTCCGTCCGAGCCGACGGAACCGGCCTCCTCCAGCAGCCCGTCGGCGGTCAGCTCGGAGACGACGTTGCTGATCGAACCGGAGCTGAGCCCGGTGGCCGGCGCCAGCTCCTGCCGGCTGAGCGGCCCGTCGAAGTAGAGCTTGCGCAGTACGGCCGAGCGGTTCGTGCGCCGTAGATCGCGCACCGTCCGCTTCTCCCGATCCCTCATCACGGCCTTCCTCCCCGATGACGCAACCTACCGCGCCCAAAGTCTTGACGAGGATCTTCTCTCACGTCTTAACTCATAACCTAAATTAACTTCCCCGCCGAAGTTGCCTCCGGAGAGGGCCCACTGACTATGCGCAGGACCCGGATCACCGCTGCGATAGCAGCCATCACCGTCGCCACCGCCGCCCTGACCGCATGCGGTGGCGGTACCGCCACCGGCGACGGCGGTAACAAGAATCCCAAGACGCTCACCTACTGGGCGAGCAATCAGGGCAAGAACCTCGACGACGACAAGCAGAAGCTGACGCCCGAGCTGCAGAAGTTCGAGAAGCAGACCGGGATCCACGTCAAGCTCGAGGTGGTCGGCTGGCCGGACCTGCTCAACCGCATCCTGACCGCCACGTCCTCGGGTCAGGGCCCCGACGTGCTCAACATCGGCAACACCTGGTCCGCGTCGCTGCAGGCCACGGGCGCGCTGCTGTCCTTCGACGACAGCACGTTCAACGCGATCGGCGGTAAGCAGCGGTTCGTGCCCTCCGCGCTCGGCTCGACCGGCGTCGCCGGCAAGCCCCCGGCCGCCGTGCCGCTCTACTCCCTGGCCTACGGCCTCTACTACAACAAGAAGCTCTTCAAGGACGCCGGCATCGCGAACCCGCCGACCACGTGGTCCGAGCTGGTCTCCGACGGCAAGAAGCTGACCACCGGCGGCAAGTACGGCCTGGCCATCGAGGGCGCGAACAACGCCGAGAACATTCACCACGCGTACATCTTCGCCAAGCAGCACGGCGGTGACTTCTTCGACGCTTCGGGCAACCCGACGTTCACCTCTCCCGGCGCCGTCGCGGGCGTCAAGCAGTTCGTCGACTTCATGGCCGCCGACAAGATCACCGCGGCGGGCGACGCCGAGTACGCGCAGAACCAGTCGCTGCAGGACTTCGCCACCGGCAAGGCCGGGATGCTGCTCTGGCAGGCCGCGGGCGTCCAGCTCGCGCAGCGCGGCATGAAGCCCGCCGACTGGGGCGTGGCCCCGGTGCCCGTCCAGTCCGGCGCCCCCGGCCAGGGCACCCAGGTCAACACGATGGTCGCCGGCATCAACCTCGCCGTCTTCAAGAACACCCAGAACCGCGACGGCGCGCTGAAGTTCGTCAAGTTCATGACGAGCGATGACGAGCAGAAGATCCTCAACGGCAAGTACGGCTCGATCCCGCCGGTGACCTCCGCCCAGTCGGACCCGCAGTTCTCCAATCCGGAGCAGACCGTCCTGCGGCAGGGCCTCGCCAAGAGCGCCGTGGCCCTCCCCCAGGTGGCGAAGGAGTCGCAGTTCGAGGACCTGGTCGGCCCCGCGCTGAAGGACCTGTTCGCCGACGCCGCCGCCGGCCGCCCGGTCACCGACGACTCGGTCCGCAAGCGCCTGGAAAAGGCCCAGCAGCAGATGACGGGCTGAGGCCGCCCAGATGGCCGCAACCACCAGCGCGACCGCGCCGAGCCGGGGCGACAGCTCTCACCCCGGCTCGGCGCGGGGGCGCAAGAAGCCCCGGCGGAGCTACTCGGTCGGCCGGGGCGCCGTTCCGTACCTGCTCGTCCTGCCCGCCATCGCGATGGAGCTGCTGATCCATCTCGTGCCGATGGTCGTCGGCGTCGTGATGAGCTTCAAGGAACTCACCCAGTTCTACATCCGCAACTGGGGACAGGCTCCCGGGGCGGGCCTGGGCAACTACCGCGTCATCGTGAACGTCAACGGCGCGGTCGGCAGCGCCCTGCTGCACTCCTTCCTCATCACGTGCGCGTTCGCCGTACTCGCCGTCGGGTTCTCCTGGCTGCTCGGGATCACAGGGGCGATCCTGATGCAGGACGCCTTCCGCGGGCGGGGTCTCCTCCGCGCGCTGTTCATGACGCCGTACGCGCTGCCCGTCTACGCCTCCGTCATCATCTGGGCGTTCATGCTCCAGCACGACAACGGCCTGGTGAACCATGTGCTGCACGACCAGCTGCACCTGACGTCCAAGCCGGCGTTCTGGCTGATCGGCAACAACAGCTTCGTCTCCGTGGTCGTCGTCTCGGTCTGGCGCAACTGGCCGTTCGCGCTGCTCGTGATCATGGCCGGCCTGCAGAACATCCCCGACGAGCTGTACGAGGCCTCCGCGATCGACGGGGCCGGCGTCTGGCAGCAGATCCGGCGGATCACCATGCCGTCCCTGCGCCCGATCAACCGGGTGCTCGTCCTGGTGCTGTTCCTGTGGACGTTCAACGACTTCAACGTGCCGTACGTGCTGTTCGGCCAGTCGGCGCCACCGGCGGGCGACCTGATCTCCGTGCACATCTACCAGGCGTCGTTCCACACCTGGAACTTCGGCTCCGGCTCGGCGATGTCCGTGCTGATGCTGCTCTTCCTGCTCGTGGTGACCGCGGCGTACCTGACCGTCACCTCCCTGAGCAACAGGAGGAGCAATGTCTAGCACGTACCGGTCACCGACCGCCCGGCCGATGTCGTTCGTGTGGACGCGGCGGATCGTGCTCACCCTGATGACGATCTTCGCCGCCCTGCCGGTGTACGTGATGATCAGCACGTCGCTGAAGCCGCTGCGGGACGTCACCGACAGGTTCCGCTGGTTCCCGAACCACCTCACGCTGCGCCCGTACGTGGACATCTGGCACACCGTGCCGCTCGCGCACTACTTCGTGAACTCCACGATCGTCTCGGCGGCGGCGACGGGCCTGTCCGTGCTCATCGCGATCTTCGCGGCGTACGCGGTGAGCCGCTACCGGTTCAAGGGCAAGCGGATCTTCACGATCACCGTGCTGTCCACCCAGATGTTCCCCGGCATCCTCTTCCTGCTGCCGCTGTTCCTCATCTTCGTCAACATCGGGAACGCCACCGGCATCGCGCTGTACGGCTCGCGGGCCGGGCTCATCATCACCTACCTGACCTTCTCCCTGCCGTTCTCCATCTGGATGCTCGCCGGGTACATGGAGTCGATCCCACGGGGCTTGGACGAGGCCGCGATGGTCGACGGGTGCGGGCCGCTCGGCGCGCTGTTCCGCGTCGTGATCCCGGCCGCCGTTCCCGGCATCGTGGCCGTCGCCGTCTACGCCTTCATGACGGCGTGGAGCGAAGTGCTGTTCGCCTCGGTCATGACCAACGACACCACCCGGACCCTCGCCGTGGGCCTCCGCGGCTACTCGACCCAGTACGACGTCTACTGGAACCAGGTCATGGCCGCCTCGCTGGTCGTCAGCGTGCCGGTCGTCGCCGGGTTCCTGCTCCTTCAGCGCTACCTCGTCACCGGCCTCACCGCCGGGGCCGTCAAGTGATTCGACACAGAAGGGCAGTCCGTGCACGACCTCACCTCACTCCCGGCCGACTTCGTCTGGGGCGTGGCCACCGCCGCGTACCAGGTGGAGGGCGCCGTCACCGAGGACGGCCGATCGCCGTCCATCTGGGACACGTTCTCCCACACCCCCGGAAAGATCGACGGGAACGACAACGGCGACGTCGCCTGTGACCACTACCACCGCTGGCCCGAGGACATCGACCTCATGAAGCGGCTGGGCGTGAACGCCTACCGCTTCTCGATCGCCTGGCCGCGCGTCGTGCCCGGCGGCGACGGCGCCGTCAACCCGGCCGGCCTCGCCTTCTACGACCGTCTCGTCGACGCGCTCCTCGAGGCCGGCATCACCCCCTACCCGACCCTGTACCACTGGGACCTGCCGCAGGGGCTCCAGGACCGCGGCGGCTGGCCCGCCCGCGACACCGCCGAGCACTTCGCCGCGTACGCCGCGCACGTCGCCGCCGCGCTCGGCGACCGGGTGACCCAGTGGACCACGCTGAACGAGCCGCTCTGCTCGGCGTGGATCGGCCACCTCGAGGGCACGATGGCGCCCGGCCTGTCGGACATCGCGGTCGCCGTACCGGCGTCGTACCACCTGCTCCTGGGCCACGGCCTGGCCACGCAGGCGATCCGCGCGTCCGTGCCGAACGCGCAGGTCGGCATCGTGAACAACCTCGGGTACGCCGAGCCGGCCAGTGACTCTCCGGCCGACGTCGCGGCGGCGCGCCGCGCCGACGGGCACTCGGTGCGCTGGTGGCTCGACCCGATACACGGCCGCGGCTTCCCGGCGGACATGGTCGAGGTCTACGGCGTCGACCTGCCCGAACGCCCCGGCGACCTGGAGACCATCGCCGCGCCGCTCGACTGGCTCGGGCTCAACTACTACTTCCCGACCGCCATCGCCGACGACCCGTCCGGGCCGCCGCCGTACACGCGCGAGGTGCACCGGCCGGACGTCCGCCGTACCGCGATGGACTGGGAGATCCGCGACGAAGGCCTGGAGCGGCTGCTCATGCGGCTGACCGATGACTACGGCGCCTCGCGGATCCTCGTGACGGAGAACGGCTCCGCCTGGCCCGACGTCGTCGGCCCCGACGGGCAGGTCGACGACCCCGAGCGGGTCCGCTACCTGGAGGAGCACCTGGCCGCCTGCATTCGCGCGGTACGCCGCGGCGCGCCGGTGACCGGCTACTTCGTCTGGTCGCTGCTGGACAACTTCGAGTGGGCGTACGGGTACGACAAGCGTTTCGGACTCGTGTACGTCGACTACGAGACGCAGCAACGGACCATCAAGGGCAGCGGACACCGGTACGGCGACCTGATCCGCGCGCACCGGCGCGACGGCGAACGGGCCGCCTGACGCACCGTTCCCCCCGGCGGCCTTGTACGGGCCGCCGGGTCTTCGGCGGTGCCGGCCGCGGACCTGGGCGGCTACCGTGAACGAATGGAGGAGAACCGAGCACGACGGGTCGTGGACGCGCTGCGCGATCGGGGCGTCAACGCCCATCTGCTGCGAGCCGGCGTCGGCCAGTTCGGCGTACGCGTGTCGCTGGGGGGCGGCCGCGAGGCCGAGTGGGACACCGACGGCACCGCCGGCCTGGAGGCGCAGGTCATGCGCAACGGGATGCTCGTCGGCTTCGTGCCGAAGATCGAGGGTTCGGCGGACTTCACCGAGGAACAGGTCGTGGACGCCATCGCGCGAACCGACTACGACCAGCCGGTGGCGCGGCAGCGCGACGTGGCACCCCCACCGGCCGAGCCACTGCCACGCGAGGGCGGCGTGTTCCGACGTTTCCTGGACGGCTTCCGTTACCGGTAAGCGGTTCCACCCGCCACGCGCGGGGACGTGTGACCCTCGTCGGCCCCACGTCGGCCTCTACGGGGCATTCCGACCGGGCCATCGCGGCCGTGGCTCTGTCAGTGACCGCCGTCGGACGCCGCGGTGCGTCCGCGACGACGAGGGCGGCCTGCCCACCGAGTCATACTGATGGACGACACCCGGCGTGACGTGCTGGGAACGTGATGGGATGCCGTTGTTCGGCCGGGACGACACTGTCATCCACTTGCCTCCCATCACCCGTTCGGTCAGCCCACAGATCGGTCGCCCTTTCGCACGGGGCCTCTCGATCACCCACGGCCGAGCCGTTGTTGATTTCCGGGCTGCGTTTCCTGTCCGGCGAGCTCACCGCACCCGGCGGCAAGACCGTCGTCACCGCCCGCCCTTATCGTCGCCGCCGCCCCCTGCCGCCGGGCCGCGTCACGAACTCCGCCCGAGCCGCGACGAGGGCACGCGGAGATCACGGCAACCGAATGGCGCCGGGCGGCCACTCGCCCCCTCCCTACCCCGACGGACCATGCGGCCGCGGCCCGCCAGACCACCGGACCGCGCACAGAAACCGGGCAGAAAGCACACCTCCCCACCTCGGCAAACAACGCCGCCGCGACCCATCAGACCACCCGACCGCGCACAGAAAGCGACCCCCCTACCCCGACAGACGACGCGACCACGGCCCGCCAAACCACCGGACTGAACGCAGGAGCCGGACAGAAAGCACACCTCCGTACCTCGACGGACGACGCGGCCGTGGCCTGTCAGGCCACCGGGCCGGGGCAGAAACCGGACGTGCAGATCGAGGCGTGGCGCGAACCGGTCCTCCGGCAGGGGCGCGGCCGGGCGCAGCGTGTCGTCCAGCATCGCGGCGAGGAGGCCGCCCCGGATCACGCCTGCCGGGTTGACGAACCGTCCGCCCGCCTCGGAGGCCACCTCAATTTGCCGTGTTCCGGGTCCACCACGACCAGTTGCCGAACGGGGCGCTCATGCCCAATCCCGGCCGCGGAAGGCCCCTCGACGGGCGCCCCAGGCGCGGCAATCACCTCATCCCCAGCGATGGCTGATCTCGGCGTCCTGTGCCTGAGCCTGCTCGTCGTCGTGATCGACAGCACAGTCCTCATCGTCGCGATCCCCTCACTCATCCGCGACCTGCCATTCACCGTCGGCAACCCACCACCTCGCGCACGACCACCCACAAACCGCCGACGCATCCGATGGATCCTCGACGCGTACGTACTGGTCCTCGCTGGACTCCTACTCACCGCCGGCGACCTCTCCGACCGCCGAGCGTCTCGGCCGCCGATGGGGGGGAGCACCCGTCCGGCGAGAACGTCCCTTGCCTTTCGTCACATGTTCTGTCACGCTCCTTATTTCAACGGCCTCCGCCGACATTCCCGCGAGCCGTTGCGCTGGAAAAGTCGGCCAAGGGATTTTTTCAATCCGGTGCGGCCGGGCAGGGACGGATTCCGCTAAAGCGGCGGGTCGCGGCGTGCCAGGATCCGGCGTTTTCCCCGTTCATCGGTGACGTCGAGCACGGTGAAGTCCTCCGGCAGCAGCGAGGCCGGCTCGCCCGGGGCCAGGCACCATGCCGAGGGCAGCGGGCGGTGCCGCCGGGCGTCCTCGGTGAACGCCTCCCAGGCGAGCGCGCCGCCGGGTAGCACCGCGGCGGTGGCCGGGCCGAAGAGTTCGCGGTCCCAGTAGCCGAAGCAGCGCACCGCCGCGTACGAAGACCGGGGCGGACGCCATTCGAGCAGGTCGGCGTGGACGAGGGTGATCCGGTCCCCGAGCCCCCGCCGGCGTACCTCCGCGTCGAGGCGTTCCAGGGCCACGTCGGAGACGTCCACGGCGGTCACCGCCCGCCCGGCCTCGGCCGCCGCCAGCGGGTCGCCCGAGACGCCGCACGCCAGATCCAGGACCGGGCCGTCCGGCAGGGACAGGGCCAGCGCGCGGGCGGCCAGGGGATGGACGGAAAAGGACGGCGCCGACCGTGCGGCGTACTTGGCGTTCCATCGAAGCCGGTCGGGCGAATTCATGCGCCGCACGTTACTCCGGGAGAATCGGCCGCCCTCGACCGGAGACGAATTTCAAAACGGTTCAACAACGATTTCAACCATTTTCGGCAAATCGGGTCTATCGTTCTGACATGACGCAATCGCCTGATCACCCCGAGGAACGAACAGGCGCCGAAGGTGCCGCTCCGCCACCCGACCCTGCCCCGGCAGCGGCGCCTGCCGATCCCTACCCCGCCGCCCCACCGATCTCCGAGCCGTACGGGCAACCGGCCCCGACCGGAATCACCACGGAACTCGCCGGCCGCTGGTCCCGTCTCTTCGCCGCGATCATCGACGGGATCGTCTACACCGTGATCGGCTGGATCATCGCGGCACCGTTCGCCGGCGCGAGCGCGATGTTCGACAACAAGCACCTGGGCGCCCGGCTGGCCGCAGACGGCATCACCGCGATCATCGCGATCATCTATTTCACGTGGCAACACGGAAAGTGGGGGCAGACGCTCGGCAAACGCGCCCTGAGCATCCGGGTCGTACGCGCACAGGACGGCGGCCCAATCGGCTACGGCACGGCCGCGTGGCGCGTGCTGTTCACCTACTTGATCACGTACGTCACGTGCGGGCTCGGCGGGCTCATCGACGACCTGTGGATCCTGTGGGACCCGCACAAGCAGGCCCTGCACGACAAGGTCGTCAAGACCTATGTGGTCAAGGCCAACAGCCCCATCCCACCCGCCGACAACTGAACGAGAACAACGAACGGAAGGCGCTCGCGGCCATCCACAAGGACCCCGAGCGCCTTCCACCGCCACCCCTCCACCTCGTACACGGCCACCCACAAACCGCCAACCCCACGACCACACCCCCACCGTGATCGGCGGAGGCGTGCCGGACATTTCTGGCCGCGGCCCTTCCGTCGCGAGTGCCGGGCCGCAGTACGGGTCGGTCGCCGGGTGGGAGCCGGGCAGGCCGTACGCTCCGGACCACGTGGCGGATCTCCGGCTGGATCGGGGAGTTCTGTCAGGGCACACGTTGGCCGTCGGGGGGTTCCACGATCCGGTTCTCCCATGCCCAGGCGGCGATCTCCACTCGGTTGCGCAGCTCCAGCTTCATCTGGGCGCTGGCCACGTGGCCCTTGACGGTGCTCATGGAGATGAACAGCTCGGTGGCGATCTCCTGGTTGGTACGGCCTCTGGCGATGGCCCGGACGACCTCGGTCTCTCGGTCGGAGAGCCGGGCCGCAGCGTCGGCGGCGGCCGGAGTTTTGCTGGGGGCGAGGTGCTTGAGGAGCCGAACGGTGATCGATGGGGAGATCAGGGCGTCTCCCGTGCCGGCGGCACGGACGGCTTCGATGAGCAGGGTCGGGCCGGCGTCCTTGAGGATGAAGCCGACGGCTCCGGCTCGCAGCGCCCCGTACACGTATTCGTCGAGGTCAAAGGTCGTGACGATGACCACCCGGAGCGGGTCGGGGGTGTCCGGGCCGGCGAGGGCACGGGTGACCTCGATGCCGTCGAGACGGGGCATCCGAATGTCGATGAGGCACACGTCGGGCCGCAGGCGCCGGGCCAGGGCGACGGCCTCGGCACCGTTCGCGGCCTCCGCCACCACGTTGATGTCGGGCTGGTCTTCAAGGATCAGGCGTAGTCCGTTGCGGACCATCGCCTGATCATCGGCAATCAGGACGCGCACGACCACCCCTCGCCAAGGCCGGGCAGGACACGCACGATCACGCCTTGCCAGGGTGCGGACAGGACGCGCACGATCACCCCTCTCCAGAGCCCAGACAGAACGCGCAGGGCAACGCCTCCCCCAAACCCAAACAAGACACGCACGATCACCCCGCGCCAGAGCCCGAACAAAACACGCACAATCGCCCCCCGCCAGAACCCAGACAGAACGCCCAGGGCAACGCCTCCCCCAAACCCAAACAAAACACGCACGATCACCCCGCGCCAGAGCCCAAACAAAACACGCACGGTCACGCCTTGCCGGGGGTGGGCAGGGTGGCGCGTACCGACCAGCCGGCCTCGGGTCGCGGGCCGGCGACGAGGGTGCCGCCGAGGGCCTCGACCCGTTCGCGCATGCCGACGAGGCCGTACCCGCTCCCATGGTGGAACCGGGGCGAGCCGGCCGGGGGCGCGTCGTCGATGATCTCCACCGTGATGACTCGCTCGTCGTACGTGACGGTCACGGTGGCCTGGCGGGCGCCGGATGCGTGACGCTTGATGTTGACCAGGGCTTCGGTGACGACTCGGTTGATGGTGGTGGTCGCTTCAGGCGGCCAGGTGGGATCGGGCGGGCCGTCGGGCAGATGGAGCCTTACCTCGGGGCCGTGTCCATTACGCCGCCCGAACCTACCTCCGGCGAACCGATCGACGAGGTCGGCCAGCCGTTCTGGCGCGGGTGCGCGTCCGCCGGCGTCGTCGCCGTTGCGGAGCAGATCGATGACCTGGCGCATGGAGGCGAGCGCGTCGTTCCCGGCGGTCTCGATCTCCGCCAGTGCGGTGTCCAGGGTTTCGGTGTGCCTGCGGGCGGCGATACGGGCGCCCTGGGCCTGGAGCACGACGCCGGTGATGTGGTGCGCCGCCGAATCGTGCAGCTCCCTGGCCAGCTCCAGACGCTCGTTGCGCCGTACGGCCTCGATGACGGCCCGGCGGCGGGCGTCGAGGAGGCGTAGACACAGCCCGACCCCGAAGGCGGCACCCCATCCCAGCCCGAGGGCGCCGACGACGGCGGAATGACCGCTCATCGCGCCGACCGCCACCGCCGCTCCGCCGGCCGCGATGACCGTCGCCTGCCGGGCGGGAAGCACCCGGACCGCGGAACCGACGAGCACGAACAGGGCCAGGCTGGCCGCGATGCCCGGCTGGCCGCGCAGGTTCCACAGCTCGGCGACGAGTTCGGCGACTCCGGAGATGATGAGGCCCACCGCCGCGGTCCACACGCGGCTGCGCGCACGCAGGAGGGCGGCGGTGCACACCACCAGCCCGACGACACAGTCGACCAGCCAGTTCTGGTGGAAGACCGCGATGTTGTAGTCCTCCACGGCGAGAACCGCGGCGAACACCGCGGCGAGTCCGGTGTTGACCGCTGTCCCGCGCCACCTTGCGAGGCGATCCAGCACGTTCACGCCGTTCAGGCTACGCAGCTGTCGGGGTGTGGGGTACCGGCCGAAAGTACTGCCTGTACAGCTCGAACCGTACTTTCAGCCGGTGCAAACGCCCGGTCGCCACCAGCACAGTTACCCCCATGCCCTTTCGATCGACCATCCAGGAGGAGCCGGCATGACCGCTGTCTTGCGGGCCCGCGGACTGGGCAAGAGATACCGGCGGCGCTGGGCGCTGTCGGAGTGCACCCTTGACGTCCCGGCCGGACGGGTCGTCGGCCTGGTCGGCCCCAACGGCGCCGGGAAGACCACACTGCTCAGCCTCGCCGGCGGTCTTCTGACGCCGACGGCGGGCACGATCGAGGTGTGCGGCGGGCGCCCCGGCGCCAGCCGGGCACAGCTGGCCAGGGTCGGCTTCGTCGCGCAGAACACACCGACCTACGCCCGGCTGACCGTCGCCGACCACCTCAAGCTCGGCGCGAGGCTAAGCCCGGGATGGGACGCGCGGCTGGCACGGGAGCGGATCCAGCGTCTCGGCCTGCGCCCCGACCAGCAGGCCGGGAGCCTGTCCGGCGGCCAGCGCGCTCAGCTGGCCCTGACCATGGCCATCGCCAAGCGGCCCGAGCTGCTCATCCTCGACGAGCCGGTCGCGGCACTCGACCCGCTCGCCCGCCGTGACTTCCTGCAGGACCTGCGCGACGCCACCGCCGAACAGGAACTCAGCGTCGTGCACTCCTCTCACCTGGTCTCCGACGTGGAACGGGTCTGCGACTACCTCATCGTCCTCGTCGCCTCCCGCGTACGGCTGGCCGGCGACGTCCGTGAACTGCTGGACGCCCATCGCGTGGTCACCACGCCCCGCCTGGATCCGGCCGCGCTTCCGGCCGGCCTGCACGTCGTCTCGGCCGACCACACCGGCCGGCAGACCACCATGCTCATCCGCTCCGACTCAGGGGTGTACGACCCCGCCTGGGCGACGAGTCCGGTGAGTCTGGAAGACCTCACTCTGGCCTATATGAGCCAGTCCGTTCCCCTACCGGAGGCGCTCCGATGATCTGGCTGACCTGGCGCCAGTTCCGCACGCAGACGGCGGTGGTCTTCGGTGCCGTCGCCGTCATCCTCGCCGCCCTCGCGGCAACCGGCCCGCACCTGGCCCACCTGTACCAGACCCGCGGTGACCGCTTCCTCGACGGCATCGGCGGTCTCGAGACGAACCTCTACCTCGTCACCGTCCTCATGCTGCTGGTCCTGCCCGCCCTCATCGGCATGTTCTGGGGTGCCCCGCTGGTCACCCGGGAACTGGACGCCGGCACCCATCGGCTGGCCTGGACCCTGACCACCCGCACCCGCTGGCTGGTCGCCAAGCTCGGTCTCGTCGGCCTGGCCGCCATGGCCGCCTCCGGGTTGCTCGGCCTCGCGGTGACCTGGTGGGCCGACCCGATCGACAGGGCCATCGCAGCCAAGAACGGCGCCCCCGGGCCGGGGTTCCTCCTCTTCCCGAGGCTGGCCCCCGAGGTGTTCGACTCCCGCGGCGTGGTCCCGATCGGTTACGCCGCGTTCTTCTTCGTCCTCGGCGTCACGATCGGGATCGTCGTACGCCGCACCCTGCCGGCCATGGCGATCCTCGGTGTCCTGTTCGTCATCATCCAGATCACCATGTCCATGGCGGTTCGCCCGCACCTCACCGCGCCTGACCGCGTCACCACGACGATTTCGAACCACAACCTGCTGAACATCAACATGTTCAATCACGTGACGGTGACCATCGACGAGCCCGGCGCCTGGCTCTCCTCTCAGCAGACCGTCGATGCGGCCGGTCGCCCGGCCGCCGTGCCCTCCTGGCTGGTGGACTGCGTGGCCCGGTCGGCGCAGGAACGCCAGGCTTGTTTCACCAAGCTCGCCGACCTGGGTTACCGGCAACAGGTGACCTACCAACCCGCCGGCCACTTCTGGGCCCTCCAGTTGTACGAAACGGTGATCTACCTCGGCCTCGCCCACGCTCTGGCCGGACTCTGCCTCTGGCTGATCCGCCGCCGCCTGTCCTGAAAGCCCCAGGCCCGCTCCCCCGTACGAGCCCGGGCGGCACGTCCCCCGCCTGTCCTGACGAAAAACCCCGGGCCCGCTCCCCCGTACGAGCCCCGGGTGGCACGTCCCCGCCGCGCCACGGCGCTCAGCTGGCTCGTCCCCGCCTAGCACAACGCTCGGGCGGCGAGCTCCACCATGACACGGCGCTCGGGCCCCGCCCCGCCATAACACGGCGGTCGGGCCGCGCCTCCCGACCTGGCCCGGCGCTCGTGCGCTTCAGCCCCGCCAAAGCACGACGCTCAAGCGGCCCACCCCGCCGCAACACGCCGATCAGGCCGCCCGTCCCCACCTGACACAGCGCTCGGACGTCCCGCCCCTGCTAAACACGACGCTCAAGCAGCCCGCCCCGCCGTACCACGCCGATCAGGCCCTTCCTCCCCACCTGACACAGCGCTCGGGCGCTTCGGCCCGGCAAAACACGACGCTCAAGCGGCCCACCCCGCCGATCGGGCGGCTCACCCCGCCGTACCAGGCCGGTCGGGTCGTGGCTCCCCACCTGACACGGCACTTGGGCGCCCCACCCCGCCATGACGCGACGCTCGGGCGGCCCACCCTCGCCGTGGCACGGTGCTCGGCTCGTCGAGCGCGCACATCCGCGCGGCTAAGAGTGACCGGCGGTAGAGATCACCTGAGGCGTTGCGCTTCGGTCAGTCGACCGGCGGCAAGAGGCGGAACGTCGTGGCCTGGTCGTCGATGAACTCGGTGAGCTGCCCCGTACGGCTTGCGCTCGGGTTCGTCCGGGCGACCGCCGGCCGCCCGAGCTTCCTCGATCACCGCCACGATGTCGTCGACGCGGTGGGGCAGCCGTACCTGCGACTCCGTGCCCTCCGATGGGCGTGTCGTCACTCCGCGGTGTCGTCCTGGCGTAGCTGGGTGGCCCGCGTTGGCGGGTGGAGCAGAATCCACCGGTGTCCGAAGGGGTCGACGATCACCGAGCCGCGACCGTAGGGCTGGTTGACCGGCTCCCGCTCCACCGAGGCGCCGCTGCTCCGGGCCCGCTCGGTCGTGGCGTCGACGTCGTCGACCTCCAAGTGGAGGGTGTGGCTGAACGTCGTGGGGGAGTTGGGCGCACGTACGGGCACGTCGGGCCAAAGGTCGGAGGGTTCGGCGAGCATCAGCACCGCATCGCCGATGCCGACCTCCGCGTGGCCGATCGTGCCGTCCGCGTTGACGTAGGGCTCGCCGCGGCGCTGTGCGCCGAATACCTCGGCGTACCAGTCCATGGCCCGCCGGGCGTCGGAGACGGCGATGTAGGGGGTCAGCGTCGGAGGCCGGGCGGGCTCCCGCTCGGTCGGGGTCGCGACGGTCTGCTGGGACATGGTTCCTCCTGAGTGTGCGAGGACCTCGCGGGTCAGCCTTAGCCGCAGGCGCCCGGCGAAGTCGGGGTCGGGGTCGACCGGCGTGATGGGCTCGCGCAGAGCCTCGAACGGATCCGTCATCGCGAGCCCTCCTCCCCCTCGTAGATCCGGCGGAACGCGGCGCGGGCCCGCACCAGCAGCGCCTCGGTGGCGTGCAGGGTGCGGTCCAGGTGTTCGGCCACCTCGGGCACCGGCAGCCCGTCGAGGTAGCGCAACGTGAGCGCGGCCCGATGGTGCGCGCCGAGACGGTCCAGCACCTCACGGGCCCGGATCCGGTCGACGGCCGTCTCCCATGGGTCATCGTCGTGCGCCGGCTCGGCGTCCAGCCGGCGCAGCCCGCGTTGCTCCCGCTCGACCCGCCGCCAGTGGTCGGCGAGCTTGTGCCGGGCGACCCCGATCAGCCACGGGATCGACGGATCGGGTGCACCCGGCTTGCGGACCGCGTGCACGGCGGCCAGGAACGACTCGGCCGTAAGGTCCTCGGCCAGGTCGGCGTCGCCGCAGCGCGCCAGCAGATAGCCGTAGACGTGCGGCAGCGCATCGTCGTACAGCGTCAGCAGCCCGAACGCCGGGTCGGGCCGAGCCTGCGGGTGCGTCACACTTTCATCGTCGTCCGTGCAGCCGACGCTCCAACGGGCCAGCGCCGAACTTTTTCCAACAGTGGCCGCCGAACATCGTGTCGCCCTATGCGGCTTGGGCATGACATGGGCTGCCATGTAAGAGCGACCGGCGGATGAGAGGGGTGCCGGTCGGGTCGTAACAGACCGCAGGCACGGAATTGATCACGCTCTTGCGGACAGTCCGTGATCTTCGAGATGTCCCGTGCCTGCTGTGCCAGCATGCCTTCTCGAACCGCGGCGTGGTGTCAGCGGGTGCGAGCCGACACGACTCCCCTGGGCGCGTGGCTGCGCCGGGCGTACGACTGAGCCGGGCGCAGCTAGGGCCTGTTTTGTGGATCTTGGGTGGTGGGTGTGGGTTGATGGCGTGTCATGGTGCGTCGTCATGAGTTGAGTGATGCCGC
>NZ_JBHLZP010000151.1:0-205 GCF_042429965.1 Actinoallomurus acaciae | reverse complement strand
CGGTGAAGCCGACATGACGGGTGTGTGCGTGGACTCCACCATCGTGCGTGCTCATCAGCACTCCGCCGGTGCCCGTGAAAAAAGGGGGGCACGGCCAGGACGAACGGGCAGCAAGATCACCAAACAGGGCCGGGCGCTCGGACGATCCCGCGGCGGGCCGACCACCAAGATCCACCTGGCCTGCGACGGGCGCGGTCTGCCGCTG